>JAQUSX010000027.1 GCA_028710055.1 Clostridia bacterium
TGCCCAAAGCAATCGCGACCATTTTTAGACCGATGTCGATAAGATACGGTATTTTCGGATCTCCCGACTGAATATTATTTAACGCTTTTGCCATCATAAGCGGAATAATTACTTCCAACACAACTTCGCCTACCATTAACAAAGGCGTTATTATCGTTTGAAACGTATACCCTTTTAAGCACGGCAAAAAATTTCTTTTCAAAGAGCCGTTATTTTTAGTTTTTTCCACGTTGTTTCTCCTTGTTTTTCAGGTCGAACATTTTTAGTTTGCTGATATAGTGACTAAATACTTCGGGCGTAATTTCTTGTGTTTCGCCTGTAAAATTGAAAATTATTTTGTCAAAGTAAGCTGAAAAAGTTTCTAAATCTTTTTCCGAAAAACCGTCGAACATATGCTCGTCAATCGAGTCTCTGCGGCGCGAACATGTTTCATGAGTTTTTTTGCCTTTATCCGTAATAGATATAACGTTTCGGCGAAGATTATCGGTATCGGGCATTTTTGAAATCAATCCGCTTTTTTCCATACGTTTTGTAGACAGCGCCACCGACGCGGGCGTAACGTGCAAAAACTCGGCAATATCTTTTTGCGAACTGCTTTCATGAGTGCCGAGATATTCCAATATAGGCTCTTGCCCGCAATGGATTTCACCCATTGTTTCACGCATGGCCGTGCGCTTCAAGATATTTACCAATATCATTTTTTTCGCTATTTCTCTTAAATTCATTTTTTCACCTTTTGTTAAACGTTTAATAGTTAAGCGTTTAATAATCAATCGCTTAACAAATTATAATACCTTTTTTAAAAGGCTGTCAATAAATAATTACATATATTTTAATGAAAATTTTATTCAAAAAATTATTGCCTTATAGACTGTAAAAAAGTGCAAACTTTACCGAAGTTTTTTATTCTTATATGGCGAAAGTTTCTTCAAAAATTTAAAAATAAAAAAAATAAAAACGACGTTTAAAATCGTTTTTATTTTAATTTTCTATTTTATTGACAAATGCTAGATTTAATAAAAATATGTGACAAATTTTACATTCGCTTCGCCCAATAGATTTTCGAGTTCATATTGCAAACCGCCGCATTGACGGATTTTTACAGGCAAAGGGTAACGCGTTTTGCCGATTACGAGCGTTACGGGTATATCGCCTTGATACGCTTCCAGTAGTGTCATTAGCTCGGCAAAAAGTTCGTCGTTTTTTTCGGCGAATTTTAGATACAGCGTCACGCTTGGCAAATCCTTTTGCGTTACTTCGGTCTGCTGTACTTCGTCCCACGGCTCGATTTTGTCCACCAAAATTTTATAAGAATCGTCGGCTTTTACCGACAGCGTACCGCTTACTGTGACCATAGTGTCTTCACGCAAAAAATTCTTGCATTTTTCAAAAGCTCTCGGGAAGAAAAGCAGCTGCATAGTTCCGTAAAGGTCTTCTATTGTAGCCGACGCCATAGACTGGTTGTTTTTTGTTATTCTTTTCGAAATATTGGCGATAATGCCTGCCGCCGAAACTTTTTTGCCGTCCATTTCGTTTTGCAGTGCGGCTTTGCCTTCTTCGTCGTCGGCTTCCACCGCGATAAACGAGGAATTAAATTCAAACTCCGACAGTTTCTCTTTATGTTCGTCTAAGGGGCTGCCCGAAACGTACATACCCAAAACTTCTTTTTCCATTTCGAGTTTTTGCTTTTTTGAAAACTCTTTTATATTGTCGTATTTTACCGTTTCAAACAAACTGTCGTCGCCTAATAAATCAAATATATTCAGCTGTCCGCTTTCGCGTTTGCGTTTGTCGTCGGCAATGCGGTCCATCAAAACTTCGTATCTGGCAAGCATAGACGCCCTTGTTTCGCCAAGGCTGTCAAAGGTTCCCGCTTTTATCATATTTTCCATTAACCGTTTGTTAAGCGCGGAGCTGTCCACTCTTTTTATAAAATCTTCAAGATTTTTAAACTCGCCGCTTTTTTTACGTTCCTCTATTATTTTTTCAACGGTGCCTACGCCGACGCTCTTAATTGCCCCTAGACCAAAACGCAGTTTGCCGTCGCGCGCGATAAACAGTACGTCGGACAAATTTATGTCGGGCGGTAATAGAGTAATGCCCCTTGACAACGCGAAGCCCGTGTATTTTTTAATATCGTCGATTGACGTTATTCTGTCGTTGAGTACCGCAGCCAAATATTCCACAATGTGATACTGTTTTAGGTAAGCCGTTTGATACGAAACGTAAGCGTAGCCTGCCGCGTGAGATTTATTAAAAGCGTATTGGGCAAACGTATCCATCTGGTCGAATATTTCGTCCGCTATTTTTTCGGGAATACCGTTTCTGACCGCGCCTTTAATAAGCACGTTGCCGTTTTCGTCCGTCTCGCCGTGAACGAATTTGTCACGCTGGGCTTTCATTACGGCTTTATCTTTTTTACCCATCGCTCGGCGAATATTGTCGGCTTGAGCATAAGTGAAGCCGCCGAGTTTGCGCACTATTTGCATTATCTGTTCTTGGTAAACCATGCAGCCGTATGTTGTGTTAAGTATATCTTCAAGCATCGGATGCTTGTATTTTACATTTTGAGCGTTCTTTTTACCTTCCAAATAAGCGGGTATAAAATCCATCGGACCGGGACGGAAAAGAGAGATGCCAGCGATAATATCTTCCAAACAGTTAGGCTGAAGATTTTTCATCAGCTTTTTCATACCGCCGGATTCCAGCTGGAATATCGCTTCGGTGTCGCCCGATGAAATCAACTGAAAGACTTTCGCGTCATCGTAATTCGATTTTGAAAAGTCTATTTTTTCGCCTGTATTTTCATAGACGTATTGAATAGTCTTATGAATATCGGTCAAAGTGCGTAGACCTAAAAAGTCGATTTTGAGTAAGCCCAGTTTTTCGACTTCTTTCATATTGAACTGAGTAGTAATATCCTCGCCGCTCCGCTGCAGCGGTATATGATCGGATATCGGCTCACGGCAAACGACCACGCCAGCGGCGTGTATGCCCGTCTGTCTTGGGCTTCCTTCAAGCTGCATGGCTAAATCCATGACTTTTTTCATTTGATAATCATTGTCGTAAATTTCTCTGACTTCCGCTATACGCACGTCTGCGCCTTCGTATAAATCAAGTCCGAGAATTTGACGTAGGTTATGCTTGGACATATTAGGAATCAGTTTAGTGACCTTATCGCCTTCGGAATACGGCACACGTAAAACTCGGCAAACGTCTTTGATAGCGTTTTTTACAGCCATCGTGCCAAAGGTTACTATCTGTGCGACGTTATCTTTGCCGTACTTTTCTATAACGTAATTTATTACTTCGCCGCGTCTATCCATACAAAAGTCGACGTCGAAGTCAGGCATAGAAATACGGTCGGGATTTAAAAATCGTTCAAACAGCAGATTGTACCGCAAAGGCTCTACTTTCGTTATTCCGATAGCGTACGCTATGATACTGCCCGCGCCCGAACCTCTGCCCGGACCTACGGGTATGTCGTTGCTTTCGGCGTAATGTATAAAATCCCAAACGATAAGATAATATTCGACGTAACCCATTTTTGAAATAATTCCAAATTCGTATTCCGCTCTTTCTCTTATTTCGGGAGTTATCTCTCCGTATCTTTCTTTCAAACCCTCTTCCATCAAAATCCGCAAATATTGTTCGGGCGTAAGACCGTCGGGCGGAACGTAAGACGGCAAAAGTTTTTCTTTTTCAATTTGAACGTCGCATTTTTCAGCGATTTTCAGCGTATTGGCGATTGCTTCGGGAACGGATGCAAAAATTTTTTCCATTTCGTCGCCGCTTTTAAGGTAAAACTCTTCGCCGTCAAAACGCATTCTGTCAGCGTCGTCGACGTAATGACCAGTCTGCACGCAAAGCAGTATATCCTGCATTTCGGCATCAGATTTATGAAGATAATGCACGTCGTTGGTAGCAACCAAAGATACGTTGTGCTTTTTCGCTATTTCAATAAGTTTTGGATTCAAAAACCGCTGTTCGGCAATACCGTGGTCTTGCAGTTCGATATAATAATCGTCACCAAAAAGAGCCTTATATTTTTTGACAATAATATCGGCGTCTTCGTTACGGTTGTCCAATAAATATCTGGGTAACTGTCCAGCCAGACACGCTGAAAGACAAATAAGTCCCTCGCTGTAACGGGACAACGTTTCAAAATCTATGCGGGGCTTGTAATAAAAGCCGTCCACAAAAGCGATACTGTTCAGCTTTACAAGATTTTTGTAGCCCGTATTATTTTTTGCCAATAAAACCAAGTGATAATTCGTATCTCTGCCGCTTTTTATTTTTATATCGTCAGCCACGTAAAACTCGCAGCCGATAATAGGCTTTACGTTATATTTGCGTTTCCCCGTTTTTGGATCGGTTTCGTTCGCTTTCACAAAAAAATGATAAGCGCCGTACATATTACCGTGATCGGTAATAGCTACGGCTTTCATTCCCATTTTTTGGCACAGTTCAAAAAGATTGTCTATCCTTGACGCGCCGTCTAATAAACTAAATTCAGTATGTAAATGTAAGTGCGCAAAACCGCTCATTTTTCCTCCGTATCCGCTAATTCTATCAGTTTTCTTATTCGATGATTTACTCCGCTTTTTGTTATGCCTAGTAGACTTGCAAGTTCGTCCATAGTAGCGTCTTCATGCTCCATTCGCATATCGGCGGTCTGACGTAGTTTTTCGTCCACGAGATTAAGTTTGCCGCTTTCAATAAGTTTTGTAATTGCGGCGATTTGTCTTTCGGACGCTTCTATAGTTTTGTCTATATTTGCGCTGATGCAGTTTGTTTGTCTATTAGCGTCGTTTCTTATAGAACGTGCGATCAAAACGTCTTCCAAAGCAAATTTACACGCGTTTGCTCCAAAATACACCAGCATATCGGCGATGCTTTCTTTATCTTTTATATATACCACGCTGTTTTTGCTTCGCTCAGTTAGTTTGAACCCAAAACCGTCGTCGTTAAGTAGTTTTGCAAACTGTCTGGCGACGTTAAGGTCGCTGATTTGAAACTCCATATGATAACTTGCGGAAACTTCTTCCTTGTAATTTTTCAGCTCAGGTACCGTCAGACTGCCGCAGGCGAGAAACATACCTTTTACGTAACTTTTTTTGCAACAGCTTTCCGCAAGTAAATATTTGTCTATATTAGAATTTATTTGCGTAAGTCCGTTTTCGTCAACGTACAAAATGCCCGTGTCAAACATAAGGCTGCTGTCGTAGCAGTCAAGCGAAAACATCTGCTTTCCTTTACCGCCGTCAGCTATAATATCGCTTTGTTTGCCGTATAGTCTTTTGGTGATAGAGTTTACGAATTTTAATAGTTCAAGATTGCCCGTAACTATCTCAAAACCTGTGCCGAGACTGCTGATTGCAAGGCTGCCCGCGCCGCGAATAATAGCGGACAAATACGCCAACTGACAGCAAGGCGCAACCGCTTTCTCGGAATTTAGTATTTCGTTTTTTACTTTTTGAGCAAAAGTAACAGTTTCTTTTTTCATTTTTTTCTATTAAATTTTACAAGTTTGTTCCAGTTTACTATTCTATCTTTATCTATATTAAGTCTTTCCACTACCGCCATAGGAACGGAAAAATCGCCTATGCGGGAAGTGCTGTGAGCGTCGGAATTGACGATAAAATTAACGTTTTTATTGTCAGCCAAAATATATATATCTTCGTCGGGTATGGAAACTTTTTTGCCGTTAAGCTCGATAAACACGCCGTAATCCGCCGCTGCCTGAGCTACTTGTTTCGTGTCTATCGGCAGTCCGTAAAATAAATGCGATATAATATCGACTTTATTCGAAGTAATCGCTTTGATATAAGATTTTGTAAACAGCCTTATTTCTCTGTCGGTAAATTTTTTCCGTATTAATCCTTTTGCGTTATATCTAAAAAAATCTATTAATGACGGGTTCGTCGCCGTTTTGTGATACGCCGCAACGATATAATCAAACCAGCGGTAATCGTCTGGCAATAAATCTATTTCGCCGTTGGACGTATAAATATTCGCTTCGATTCCAAGCAAAACTTCTATTTCATTTTTTTCGTTGAGCTTGTCCACCGTGTTTCTTTCTATGGGCAGATTGCGTCTTTTTGTGCCGAAAGCAATGTGTCTTAAACCGTGTTCCGTACAACCGAGCTGTTTTAGCCCTTTATTTACGGCTGCGGCGTAATTTTCTTCTACGGTGCTTTTACCGTCGGAAAATTTTGAATGAGTGTGAAAATCACCTAAAATCAATATTTTAATCTCCCAAAAATTTTATCTCTGTATCTAATATTATACCCTTTTTTTCAAATACTGTATTTTTTACTATATCTATCAATGTTGAAATATCTTTTTGCGTCGCGTTTGAGCGGTTTACGATAAAATTCGCATGTTTAGCGGAAATTTCCGCGCCGCCAAGACTAAACCCTTTTAGTCCGCATTCGTCGATAAGTTTTGCCGAGGGTATTTCACCATTTAAAAAAACGCTTCCCGCCGTGCGTTCGCCGAGCGGCTGGGAATATTTTTTAGCTCTGAGTGATTTCGTCAGCGTTTCGATATTTTGTTTGTCCGCACGTTTTAATTTTAACTTTACCGAGCCTATTACGTAACCGTTTTCTTGAAAAACGCTTTTGCGATAACCAAAACCGCATTTGTTGGCTGTAAAGACCTCAACGCCATTGCCGTTCGTCGCTTCTACTGAAACGACCAAATCGGAAAACGAATAACCGAAACAACCCGCGTTCATAGTAACCGCCCCGCCCACCGAAGCGGGCAGTAACGCCAAAAATTCCGCGCCGCATAAACTCCTTTCGCAAGCGAGTTTTGCCAGCTGGCAAGTCAACGCGCCTGCTTGCGCCGTAATCGTTTCGCCTTTAAAATCTATTTGACTAAAATTATTTCTTAATGCAATCAAAACTCCGCCGTATCCGTCGTCGGAAGCCAAAGTATTGCTGCCGCGCCCCAAAACATAATACGGCAATTCGTAGCGTTTGGACAAAAAAAGAATTTTTTCAAGCTGCTTAATATCGGTAGGAAAAAACGCGTTTTTTGCCTTTCCGCCGACGCCGAAAGTGGTGTAATCTTTCAGCTCGATTTCCGTTGGGAATAATTCCTCCCGAGCGGTCTCGACAAAAAACTGCCGCCATCTTTTGGTAATAGTCATTGTAGCATAGTCTATTTCATTTATCAAGTTAGTTAACCCCCTGCCGATTAAAAAATACTTACCGTTAATTTTTCTAAATAGTCGCTATCTAACCGCTCAAAAAATACAAAATTTCTCCTTTTTTAATACCGTTAGCGGCGTTTTCGGAAGCTTCTTTTAATTTGTCAATAGTAAGTTTGCTTGAAAATACGTTAATAATTTTTATTTTATCCAGGCTTTTTTCCATAT
>JAQUSX010000028.1 GCA_028710055.1 Clostridia bacterium
GCCCCGATATTTAATAATAACAAGTCTTTCGCGCTGTTTTGTCACACACAACCAGACGGAGATACGGTTGGCTCAGCGCTGGCGTTGGCTTTTGCCCTTAGAAAAATAGGCAAATCAGCCGACGTCTTTTGCGATGAAGACATTGGCGAAAAATTGAAAACATTTGTTCCAATAGACGAAATCAAATCCGTTTTGCCGAGCGAAAAATATGACGTATACGTTTCTGTCGACTGTGCCGATCCTGGCCGTCTAGGCAATTTTGAGTCGGACTTTATCCGCGCTAAAGAGACTGTCGTTATTGACCATCATATGGGCAGACCTTTTGCCAAATACAGCTATATAGGCGATTTTTCCAGCACAGCCGAAATTATTTATTCGTTGATTTTATCTTTAAAAATAGATTTAGATTTTCAAATTTCTAGCTTTCTTTATATAGGGGTAATAACCGATACAGGCAATTTTATGCACTCAAACACAAATTCCAATACTTTTGCCGTAGCGGGAGAATTAGCTAAACACGGCGTAAAAATTCCCCAGCTTTGCCGCGTTTTTTTCCGTGACACAAGCATTGGAAAAGCAAAACTTATGGGTAAAATTCTGTCGAGAATGCGTTGTTATTACGACGACAGATTTTGCCTTATTTACGTACTTGAAAAAGATTTGCAGGAATTCGGGCTTACGCAGGACGCCGCAAAAAATATAGTCGACAATGCGATTAACGTAAAAACCGCTTTGGTAGGGGTTTCGCTTGTGGAATCGGGCGAAAACACATTTAGAGTCAGCATACGCGGAAAAGATTTTGAAATACGCTCGATTGCCGAACGTTTCGGCGGCGGCGGACACAAATACGCATCGGGCTGCGTTATTTGCGGATTTTTCGAGGACGTGGTGGACAAGCTCGTGCGTTACGTCGGCGAACGATTTGAAGAAGAGAAAATTATATGAACGGTTTTATAAACGTTTGCAAGCCCGTTGATATGACCGCATCCGACGTTGTCGTAATAATCCGCCGACTAACTAATTCAAAAACGGGACATTTTGGCACGCTTGACCCCGGAGCCGCGGGAGTTTTACCCGTCGGCGTTGGAAAAGGCGTAAAGTTATTTAATTTTTTAATCGACAAATCAAAAACTTATAGAGCCAATTTTACTTTCGGCGTAACTACAGACACGTTGGATTCTTACGGTAAAATTATTGAAACAAGCGACAATATTCCTACTGTAAAAGATATTAATCTCATTTTAAGTTCTTTTTTGGGCGAAACAATGCAAATGCCGCCACAATATTCCGCAAAAAGCGTGAACGGAGTGAGAGCTTATAAGTTAGCTCGAAAGGGCGAAACCGCCGAACTCACACCAAAAAAAGTCACGGTAACAAAATTCGAGTTAATAAGGCAGACGGACGAAAAGACTTTTTCTTTTGATATAGAGTGCGGCGCGGGTACATATATTCGCGCGCTTGCCCGCGATTTAGCGCAAAAACTGAACACAGTCGCTTATATGAGTTCGCTTATCCGCCTTTCATCGGGAGCATTTAATATAGAAAATTCTTATACGCTTGACGAATTAAATAGCGATATCGAGGCAAAATTACTGCCGCTCGATTATCCGTTGCAAAGCGTAGAAAAAATAGATTTTAATACAAGTTATTACAAACTATTGGCAAACGGAGTAAAATTTTCACACCCGTCATTTAACGGCTACAAAAGAATATATTGCGACAACGTTTTTTTTGGTTTAGCTAGCTGCAAAGACGAACGTTTAGTTTTGGAGTACAATCTCGGTTTATGAAAAATATTAATCTATTCTCCGGTTATGACAAACAAATATCGCTCGCCTTGGGATTTTTCGACTGTATGCATATAGGTCACCGAAAGATTTTGGACGACGTCAAACAATCCGCCTCAGAAATTGGTTGTGAGACGGCTTTATTAACTTTTGAAAATAATTATTTTGAGACTTTAGGTAAACACGAAAAACTTATCTACACGTTTGACGAAAGGAAAGATTTACTCGAATCGCTTTCGCTGGATACGCTCATTAGCTGCGTGTTTGATAAAAATTTTATGAGCCTTACTTCCGACGAGTTTCTTTTGTTATTGAATAAATTCGATATTCGGGCTATCGTCTGCGGTTTTGATTACCGATTCGGCAGCGACAAAGCCGATATCTATAAACTCGAAAATTATTGCTTGCAAAAAAGAATACAATACCGCGTTCAGCCGCCTGTAACTCACGACGGCGTAAAAATAAGCGCGACAGAAATACGAAAGGCATTGAACGCAAACAGAATAGATTTAGCCAACTTTTATTTAGGCGACAAGTTCTTTATTCAAGGCGAAGTTATCCGCGGAAGGAGCGTTGGTCACACGTATGGTTTTCCCACGGCTAATATTAAGGTGTCTGACGACAAATTACTCCCGCAAGGCGTCTATGCGGCGGAAACGCACCTTGACGGCGTTAAATACACGGTCTTGGTTAATATCGGCGGCAAACCCACATTCGGTATTGACAAACCGACCGTTGAAGCTTATATTATTAGTTACAAAGGCGACTTGTACGGCAAAAAAATAAAAATAAGTTTAGTAAAATATATTAGACCTATTCAAAAATTCAGCGACAAAACGGAACTTGCGAAACAAATCCAAAAGGATCTTAGCGAGGCTACATTATGACAAAATTCGGACCCAGCGGAAATTCCAACAGTTTTTATGCGGAAGGATACGCTTCTACCGAACAAACTCCGAAATGGCTAAACGAAAGAGGACTGGACGCGTTTGAATATTCTTTCGGGCGCGGAGTTAATATCTCTGACACAAAAGCGTTATTGATACGCGAGCAAGCCGATAAATACGGGATTGAGCTTTCCGTTCACGCGCCGTATTATATCAATTTTGCCAACACAGACGAAAGTATGATTGAAAAATCATTTATGTACGTCACTATGAGCGCCGACAAGCTAAAACAGTTCGGCGGCAAAAGAGTGGTTTTTCACACGGCGTCTTTGGGCAAACTGTCAAGAGAAAAAGCGGTCGAGTTAACCAAAAGCCGTTTAAAAATTTTGGCGGACAAAATTTACAAAGCGGGTTACGCGGATTGTTATTTTTGCCCCGAAACTATGGGAAAGATAAACCAAATCGGAACGCTTGAAGAAATAGTGGAGTTTTGCAAAATTGATAAAATTTTTATTCCCGCAATAGACTTTGGACATCTTAACGCTCGAAGTTTGGGCGGAATAAAAGGTATTGAAGATTACGACAAAATTTTGAGTTATATAATAGCGGAACTCGGCACGGAAAAGGCGGATAAAATGCACGTTCATTTTTCCAAAATAGAGTACGGTAAAGGCGGCGAAATAAGACATCTCACGCTTGCCGATACAAAATACGGACCCGAGTTCGAACCGCTGGCAAAACTTATCAAAAAATACGGTCTTAATCCCGTGATTTTGTCGGAATCCGACGGCACACAGGCGGAAGACGCGATTACAATGAAAAAAATTTATAACGAGGTAAATTAAAAATAATGGAAAAAATCACTAATCTTTTTAAAAGGCTGACTAACGTTGACGCGGTATTGGTAACTTCTCAAAACAACCGTCAATATTTTACGGGCTTTCAAGGCTCTTTCGGTTTTTTAGTTTTGACTAAAGATTCCGCTACTTATATCACGGACTCGCGTTATTTTGAAATGGCTACCGAAGCTATGGCTTCACTCGGAATCGCTGTTGAGCAATGCGACGGCGGACTAAACGCTTATCAACACGTCGAAGATATTTTGAAAGCTATCAAAGCGAAAACGGTAGGTTTTGAAAACACGGAAATCACAGTTGCCGAGTACGATGCATTGAAAACAAGATTGCCCGATTACGAATTTATTCCCGTCGGCGAAGAAATCTTGAAAATTCGTCAAATCAAAACCGAGCAGGAATTGGAGTATATTACAAAAGCGCAGTCGATTACCGATAAGGCTTTTACTGAAATACTTAAATTAATAAAAAAAGATATGACCGAACTCGACGTAGCCGCCGAACTTGAATATCAGCTGAAAAAGAACGGCGCTACAGGTCTTGCGTTCGATACCATAATAGCGTCTGGCACAAACTCTTCAAAACCTCACGCTCATCCGACAGACAAAAAAATCGCAGTCGGCGATCCCATTACTATGGACTTTGGCGCGAGATATAACGGTTATTGCTCGGATATGACGCGCACCGTATTTTTGGGCGAACCGAGCGAGCAAATGCGCAATATCTATAATATCGTCGCAAAAGCTCAACTTGCAGTATTGAATAACGTCAAAAAAGGTATGACAGGAAGAGAAGTTGACAGTCTTGCCCGCGAAGTTATTACGGCTAACGGATTTAAAGATAATTTCCAACATGGTCTTGGTCACAGCGTAGGTCTTGACATTCACGAAAGACCCACAATGAATCCCGCTTCGGACGAAATTTTGGTTGAAAATCAACTTATCACCGTAGAACCCGGCATTTACGTACCGGGACTTGGCGGCGTACGCATTGAAGACCTTATTATTATCAAAAACGACGGCATAATAAATTTGACAAAGTCCAACAAAACCCTTATAATACTGTAGTCAAGTTTTAGGAGGAAATTTTTATGATACTGGCCGGTGATTTTAGAAAAGGCATGACATTCGTTATGGACGGCAATATTTACGTTATAGTGGACTTTCAACACGTCAAACCCGGCAAAGGCGCGGCTTTTGTCAGAACAAAAATAAGAAATATCGTCACCGGTGCGGTTTTGGAAAAAACTTTCAACCCGTCGGAAAAGTTTGAAAAAGCTGTTATCGAGAGCAAGGATATGACTTATTCTTACGCAGACGGCGATATTTATTACTTTATGGATCAGGAAACTTTTGACCTTGTGCCTTTAAATAAATCTCAGGTCGAAGACGCTTTGATGTTCATAACGGAAAATATGCCCGCGACGATAAAATTTTATAAGGGTGCTGCGTTCTCTGTTGAAGCTCCAAACTTTGTAGAACTTTTGGTTACGGTATGCGAACCGGGCGCGGTCGGCAATACGGCTACGAACGTCACAAAACCCGCAACCGTTGAGACGGGATACGAGCTTATGGTTCCTATGTTCGTTAACGAAGGCGACTATATTCGTATAGACACCCGTAACGGCGAATACATGGAAAGAGTGAAGAAATAACGATTTATAATAATACTTAAATTTAAAAATAACGAATTTGTTTAATAAACAAGTTCGTTTTTTATGTTCAACATATTTTTCTTTAAATCTATATCAAGATGGCGCGCTTGAATGGGGGTGCATTAGGTCGCAAATTCAATTCCTATCATCTAGACTAGTGGGGCTTTTTGGGACATTAAACTTTTCAATTTTTTCTTTTTTAAATTACTTTCAATTTCAACAATTTTTTTTATAACTCGTTTGATTATCATAAACGATTTTTTTTTACCATAAATTACAGTATGAATTTAAGATTTTTGCCGCAGGAATGGCTGACCGCTTTGGGCAAAATCGAAGCGGACAAGCTTAATGAAATACGGCTAAGAGCAAATCAGCCTACCGTCGTGTGCGTCGGGGGAAAAAAGTTTTATCTAAATGAAAGCGGAATTTGCCTAAGTTCGGATAATGCTCTAACAGCCACGAACCAGGTTTTGGAACGCATACTTTTGGCTGCGTGTCAAAAGTCCATTTACGCATACAATTTTCAGATAGTGCAAGGATATCTGTCCGTCGAGGGCGGAATAAGGATAGGCGTATGCGGAAACGTAACTTCGGAAAACGGGAAAATCTTGGCTATAAAAGAAATTTCCGCTTTGAATATTAGAATACCGCACGTAATTAAAGACTGCTCAAAAGCGGTATTAAAACACCTAAAACCGCTTTGTAATCTATTGGTCGTTTCTCCGCCGGGCTGCGGCAAAACCACGTTTTTGAGAGATCTAATATTTCAGCATATGGAAAAACGCGTTAATATTCTGCTCTGCGACGAGCGAAACGAAATATCGGCAAGTGTCGGCGGAGCGTCCACGTTCGGATTGAGCGATTGCGATATTTACGTTTACGGCGAAAAATCGTACGTATTTGAAGCGGGCATAAGAAGTATGAGCCCTGAGTTAATCATTTGCGACGAAATCTTGCCTTCCGATATGGGGTATATTACCGCTGCCGCCCAAAGCGGCGTAAACGTGTTTGCTTCAATGCACGGCAGAGACGTCATAGAAGTCACACAAAAAATCGGCTCAAATACGGTTTTTGACAGATACGTCGTGCTTTCAAATAGAAGCGGCGTCGGCACGCTTGAAGGGGTTTTTGATAAGGATTTAAAGAAAATTTAGCCATGAGCAATTTGATAACACAAATATTTTTAAGGCAAATGCCCTTAAACGAATAGGAAGAAAAAATGAAAATTTTGCTTGGCATAATGGGAATTTTGGTCAGCGCGATTATCGGCGCGAAACTATCGGAAAAGTATAAGCGCAAAGAGCGTTTTTATTTCGATATTTTGTCTTTTTGCACTAGTTTTCGAGCAAATCTAGGCTTTCGCAGATCGACGGTTGCTGAAGTATTGGCAGAGAGCGGATACGACGACGATTTTAAAACTTATGCGGAAAACGCGCTAATTTTGAGAAAAATCCCCAATGTTCAACCTATCGTAATAGCGGAAAAACCGCAAAAAAATAGTTGGAAATCCAACAAAAACCGTATGTTTTCCGAACAGGAAACGGTATATATTGAAAAATTTTTTGATATATTAGGCGCGGGCGACGCAGACAGCCAAGACAGAGAAATGGGTTTTTACGAAAAATATTTCGAAAGAAAACTAACGGAAGCGCAGGAAACCGCAAAACAGCGCGCCCCAATGACAATGAAAATAAGCATTTTGTGCGGATTCCTTTTTTGCGTTTTTTTGATTTAGAAAAAGTGTAAGAAAGAACATCGTGTTGTAGTGAAAACGGCAATTAAGTCAATCAAAATAAATTGCAAATTGAAGTAAAAACAATAAATCTAGTTGAAAACAAGAAATTGAAAAAAATCTTTACTTCAAATAACTAAAATTACAGCGGGAAAACAAATAAATTCAAGGCGAACGGTGGCAGTATATGGGTATCGAAATTATTTTTAAGCTAGCGGGAATAGGGCTTGTGACTGCGATTGTGTGTATGCTTCTTAAACGCAGCGGCAAGGAAGAAATGGCTACTCTTACGGGCGTAGCAGGTCTTGTGCTGGGGTTAATTATATTGATTGATATGGTAGTGCAGCTGTTTTCCGCGCTGCAATCGCTGTTCGGTTACTAAAAAAATGGATTTTATTCAGATAGTCGTCATAGC
>JAQUSX010000029.1 GCA_028710055.1 Clostridia bacterium
ACTTTTAAAGACGAGACATTGTCGGGCAAAACGTTACCTTCTATACGGTGAAGTTTTAATTCTGTAAAGGCGTAATCGACGACCTTTTTTACCGCTTCCGTCATAAAACCGCGGTTTAAGCAGTCTTTGTCAAGTTTGTAACTAATAAAGCACGACCAAAAACAGCCGTAAATAATATTAAGCAGCCCTACAAAACCGATAATTTTGTCAGGGGCTTTTTTTGAAAAAACATAAAAACGATAACCTTTTTTCTCGTTTTCCGCGGCGATTTCAGTTTCTAAAATTTTCATCATATTTTCGATAGAATAAAAGCCGTCTTCCCTGGCAGGGTCAAATCGTTCGAAAAAATCCTTGTTGCGGACATAGTAATCCAAAAGGGGTTGAGCAAAATTTTTGTTGGGGGAAAGCAAAATCAAATTTTCCGTTGTGAATTTTATCATAGTTTTTCACCTATTTTTATCAAAGTTTTTGTGTGAATGAAGTAAAAATGTTTTTGGTTAATGTCAATATATATAATATATCACACTCAATAACGATTTACAATTCAATAATTTTTTCTACTTGGGTTTAATATGAGAATTTTTTTACCGTTTAACGCGAGTGAGTAAAAATAAATAAGATTTTCGCATATAAATAATTAAAGATAAGGAGTGGTAAAAAAATGGATAAAAAACATTCTTTGAGCGTAACGGACAGCGGCGTCACAATAGGCGGCGTCACTGACGTAGTGAGCGTTTTTGAAAAAGAAGTGGTGGTCAATACCGTAAAAGGCAGACTTGCGGTTACGGGTGAAAAACTTAACGTAAAAAAACTTGAAGTCGACGAGGGGCTTGTGGTTATCGAGTTTGAAAATATCGCGGCGATAAAATACGGAGCCAAAAAAACAGGATTGGGCAATATATTTAAATGAACGACGCGCTCCGCCAGTTTTTAACCTTTCTATCGTTTATTTACGTGGGTATGGTAATATCTTTACTGTACCCCGTAACGCATCTAATAAAAAAATACAAAATTTTGGGCGATATTCTTTTTGCCGTTATTGCTATTGCCGCCGTATTTTTTGCTAATTTACTTTGGAATGACGGGCAGTTTAGAATATACGTTTTTTTGGGCGTGGGTTTGGGTTTGTTTTTTTGCTCGTTGACAATCGTACCCATGCTTGACACGGCGCTTGGGAAGTTGTATAATTTTGCCAAACAAAATTTTGGAAAGGTGAATGGCGATGAAACCAACGTCGATATTTCAGAACAAGAATCTATTATTCGCGGTTATAATATGCACCGTGATACTCGTCGTGATGCTGAGTTGGCTAACGACCTTGTTCGTACAAAAGACCGCGTTTTTGGCAAAAGTAGACGAACTCGTAAGCGAAATTAAGCAAAACGAAGAACTCATCGATCAATATCAAACGGACTTAGAATACCGTAAAACGGTGGAATACATAGTGGAATGGGCTACAGAAAACGAGGGAATGCTTACGCAGGACCAACTTAACTGGATAGCCAAGCTTGGCGACTAACATAACGGAAAAACAGGCAATCCGCCAAAGGGTTGCCTTTATTTTAACTACTTGGGAGATTTATGACTGATTTTTTAACTGTGCTTTTAATAGCGGTCGGGCTGTCCGCGGACGCTTTTGCCGTATCGATTTCCAACTCAATGACAAAACCGGATTTGAATAAAATTCAGTTTTTAGCGTATCCGATATGTTTTGGCTTATTTCAAGGCTTAATGCCGTTGTTAGGTTATTTTATAGGTTCAGCTTTCACAGATTTGGTGGAAAAAGTCGACCACTGGATTGCTTTGGTTTTACTTGCTTTTATCGGCGGAAAAATGATTTTTGAAAGCATAGCCGACATCAATAAAAAAAGAAAAAGCGCGGATACGATAGATGTGCCATCCGACAATGAAACAGAAAACAAAAAAAGATTTTCAGTCGGGGAAATGCTATTGCAAGGTATAGCCACAAGTATCGACGCGTTTGTGGTCGGTATTACTCTCGCTCTTACCGTGAATATGAATATATTTATCTCGGTGTCTATTATTACTTTTACAACTTTTGTTCTGTCGCTTTTGGGTATGTATCTGGGCAAAAAGGTGGGCAAATATTTATCGGATTATTCGGGAATAATCGGCGGAATCATTCTTGTGGGAATAGGATTGAAAATTTTTATCGAGCATATCATAGCCATTTAAAAAAATTAAGAACATAAACTAGGCAAAATAAATAGAGAAAAAAGAAAAGTAAAATTTCGTTTATCGCAAATTAATAGAAACGCTAGCGAACCAAAAAACCCAAAGCAAAAGCAAAGGTAAAAAATGAAAAGACAGCCTTTAACTAATAAATTTTTATATAATTTCGCTAATTTATTTTATTGCAAAAAAGTTTGCGAAAAACGGTTTGAACTCAATATCATTAACGAAGTTACCGACCTAAAAGAACCTTTTGTCGCGCTTGTTAATCATACGAGCGTAAACGACGTTTTCGTTACCGCGCGGGCGTTAAAAAAGTTTCAACCCAATTATCTTTGCGCTGTAGACCAAATAGCGAGAAACAAAGCCCTTTACGCTTTTTTCGGAGCGATACCGAAAAGACAGTTTATCAGCGAAATCAGCGCGGTAAAAGCGTGCAAATACGTATTAAGTAAAAACCGCCCGATAGTTATTTTTCCCGAAGGTAAACTTTCGGTGGACGGTAAAACGGGCATTATACCGCATTCTATCGCAAAACTCGTAAAGTTTTTGGACGCGGACGTAATCGCCGCTAACATAAGCGGAAATTATCTCGGGCTGCCGCGCTGGTCAAAAACGCAGGTGAAAACGAAAGTCGACGTAAAAATAAGCCGATTATTTACGAAAGGGGAATTAAGCGAACTTCCGTTGGGAACCGTGTATGACAAAATTACGACCGCTCTTAGTTACGACGAATATAAACGGCAAAGCGAGCAGAAGATAAAAATCGAGCGAAATTTAGACGGACTGGAAAATATACTTTATCGCTGTCCCAAATGCGGAGAGGAATTTTGTCTGACTGCTGCCGAAAACAAACTCACGTGCGGCAAATGCAGAACGGAATTCGTGATGGATTGCTACGGCAAAATAAATAAAACGCTTGATGTTCCGACGTGGCAAGATATGCAAAGAAAAGCTGTGTTGCGGCAGTTGCAAAACAGCGAATATTCATTTTTCGCTTCGGCAAACGTTTACGAGCTGCCTGACTTAAAAGGATATAGGTGTCTTGGCAAAGGCGAAATAACGGCGAATGAAAAGGGAATTAAGGTCGCGGTAAACGGCAAAAATCTGTTTTTCCCGCCGCAAAACATTCCGACTTTGGCTTTTGACGGCGGCAAAAGATTTTTCATTTCAACTATCGGTAACACTTATAAGTTTGAGATTTTGGACGGCAAAGGAATAGAAATAGCCAAACTGAATTTAGCGGTGGAAGAAAATTACAAATTAAAAACTAAGGAAGAGTAAAGTTAATTTCTAAAATCCTAATATTAATTAGAAAAATAACGAATATTATAAATATTTTAAGCGACCTTAATATAGATCGCTTTTTTTATTTTCTTATAAAGAGAAAGGCTCGTTAAAATTCGCTTACGCTTTTTCGATTAAGCGTATGACTAATTCCGTGCAGTCGTGTAAATCTTGAATATCGATATATTCTTTGGTTGTGTGGATTTCCTGCATACCGCACGAAAGCACGATAGAGGGAACGCCCCGCATCATAAAAGAGCTTGCGTCGTGTCCGCCAAGTCCCATCGTTATATATTCGGGAGCTAAGCCCATTTCTTTTATGACAGACTCCGCCTTACTCATCATCAAACGACCGTCGTCGGTGTCGGCATGGTCGTAACCTATGGTCTGTTTAGGCGAAATTTTGTATTCCAGTTTCGCGTTTTTAGCTTTAAAATTA
The DNA here is from genome assembly GCA_028710055.1 of Clostridia bacterium. Classification (GTDB taxonomy): domain Bacteria; phylum Bacillota; class Clostridia; order Christensenellales; family CAG-314; genus JAQUSX01. The sequence continues at coordinate 3,920 of JAQUSX010000029.1, forward strand.
TCAAGCAGTTTCACTATTTTCGCGGCACGCTTTTGCTGGTCTTTTTTTATAAAACTGCGGGTTAAAATTTTGAATACCGCTTTATACGGCACCATATAACCGGGCTGATTTTCAGTTTTTAGGCTTAACACCTGGGTAAAAGTCATATCGTTCGCGTTGAAAAGTTTTTTATCGATTTTCGCGATTAGATCGCAGGCGTGTCCGAGAGCGTTCGGCACGGTGGCGGAATAAGTATGATTTGGAATATCGTCGACGGTTATTGTGACTTCAATCGACTGTCCGTGCTGTCCGCGCCGCATTATTTTGCCGACGTTTCCCGACGTATCGAAAACGTATCCGTAACGCACGCCGTATTTATTTATGTCTATTTGATGCGCGCCCATATGTCCTTTTTCTTCCAAAGCGGTAAAAATGAGAACGATTTTTCCGTGCGGGATTTTTTTCTTGATTACTTCGTCAACCGCTACCACTAAACCCGCAACGCCGCTTTTGTCGTCGCCGCCAAGTACAGTCGTGCCGTCGCTGTAAATCATATCGCCTTTGATAACGGGTTTTACGCCTTTTCCCGGACTCACGGTATCTATGTGAGCGCAAAAATATATCGGGTCTTTGGTTTCGACAGTTGCGGGTATAATGACGACCAGCTGCTCGGTGTCGCATACGTCTTTGTCGTTTGCCAAACGAATTTTGGTTTCTTCGTCAAAACGCTTCACCAAAACGGGCAGGCGCTCTATTTGCGCATCCCAACCGTAAGAATTTATTTTATCGACCAAATAATCGACCATATTTTTTTCACTAAAAGACGGACTGTCGACTTTTACCATTTCCAAAAACACGTCCACTGTTTGCTGATGAGTATATTTCATTTGCGCGCTCCTTCTTGGTTTTGAGTTCTATTGATATTAATTATATCAAACGCGGATATAAAAAACAATTTGATTTGATATTTTTTTGCGGTTTTATTGCGGCGTATTTAAGAAATTGATTGCCGAAATATATTATTTATGCTAAAATAATTCTATCTGTGGACTTATTTTATTAATAACTAAACGTCCGCAACAACTATTTATCTTTCACGGTAAAAATAAGTTTATATAGGGGAGTACAATAATGGCACTTATTAACGCAAAAGACATCCGCAATATTGCCTTGATTGGGCATTCCGGCGAGGGAAAAACCACGCTCGCCGAGGCAATTCTATTCAACTGCAAGGCGGTTGATAGACAAGGTAAAGTTGACGACGGCAACTCGACAATGGACTTTGATCCCGAAGAAATAGCTAAAAAAATATCTATCTCGCTTGCCACCGCTAACTGTAATTACAACGGCACAAAAATCAATATCATCGACGTACCGGGATATTTTGACTTTGAAGGCGAATTGGTACAGGCTTTGGCTGTTGCCGACGCGGCTGTTATAGTAACCAGCGCGTCAGGCTCGCTTACCGTAGGCACGGAAAAAGCTCTTGATATCTGTATAGCGCGCAAAATTCCCGCTATGGTATTTATCAGCGGTCTTGACAAAGAAAACGCGAATTATACCGACACGATTAACGCTATTGCAGAAAAATATCCTACAAAAATCGCTAACCTTATGATTCCCGTTATGCAAAACAATTTCAGCGCGTTTGTAAACGTTGACGACGGATTGTATTACGAAGTAGGCTCAGAAGAAAACGGAAAAGAAATTCCCGCGAATTTGGCTGACCAAGCGGCTTCCGCAAGAGAAAAAGTAGTCGAAAGCGCGGCTGAAGGCGACGACGAGCTTATGATGAAATATCTCGATACTCTCGACCTGACAAAAGAAGAAGTGGAAAAAGGTTTGAAAGCGGGTATCGTTAACGGCGCAACTATTCCCGTATACGGCGGCAGCGCGCTCGCTAATAAGGGTATCAAAAATTTATTAAATAAAATCGTTGCTACGCTGCCCAGTCCTGCTGACGACGTTGTTACGGCAACCGACGACAAGGGTAATAAAATCGAACTGAAATGCGACCCCAACGCCCCCGTTGTTTTGCAAGTTTTCAAAACAATAGTAGACCCGTTTGTAGGCAGACTTTCATTCTTCAAAATGCTTCAAGGCACGCTTAAGAGCGGTTTGATTTTGAAAAACGCGAATAAGGACAGCGAAGAAAAAATCAGCAGTATATTTTTTATTAAAGGCAAAAAGCAGGAACCGACAGACAGTATTTCCGCTGGCGACATCGGCGCCGTTTCAAAACTTAATACACCTACCACAGGCGACACTTTGTCAGAAGGAAAAGCTTTGACCCTGCCTCCTATTGAAATGCCTAAGCCCGTTATTTCTATGGCGGTTTACGCGGCGAAAAAAGGCGAGGAAGACAAAATTTTCGCGGGATTATCAAAACTTAAAGACGAAGATATATCATTCGCAGTTATTAAAAACCAAGACACAAACGAAATGCTTCTTAGCGGCGTTGGCGAAACTCAGCTCGATATACTTTGCAGAAAACTTAGAAATAAATTCGGCGTAGAAGCCGTTTTGAAAGAACCCAGAATAGCTTACAAAGAAACTATTAAGGGCAGAAGCGAAGCCGAAGGCAAACACAAAAAACAATCTGGCGGCGCGGGACAGTTCGGCGTTGCGATTATCAAGTTTGAACCCGGCGCGGAAGACGGTATTTATGAGTTTGTTGACGAAGTAGTCGGCGGCGCGGTACCCAGACAGTTTATCCCCGCTGTCGATAAGGGTTTGCGTGAATCGATCAAAGAAGGCGTTTTGGCGGGCTATCCTATGATAAACCTTAAAGCCCGTTTGGTCGACGGTAAATACCACCCCGTTGACAGTAAAGAAATCGCTTTCGTTTCGGCGGCAAAACTGGCTTACGGCGAAGGTATTCCTAAAGCTCAACCGATACTACTCGAACCCATTTACCAAGTAAACGTAACCGTTCCCGAAAATTATATGGGCGATATTTTGGGCGATATGAATAAACGCCGCGGCAGAGTTTTGGGTATGGAAGCAGCATCTGGCGGAAAACAAATAATCCGCGCAGAATCTCCTATGGCTGAAATAACCAAATACGCGACCGATTTACGTTCAATGACGCAAGGCAGAGGCACTTTCACTATGGAATTTCTCCGTTACGAGGAAGTACCCCCGACCGCAACGGCAAAAATCATTGAAGACGCTAAAAAACGCGCGGCGGAAGCTGAATAAATTTAAAACTAATCAATATTTTAAAAGCGTTTCCTTTTTGGAAACGCTTTT
>JAQUSX010000030.1 GCA_028710055.1 Clostridia bacterium
ATTTGTGCGACGGCGTGATACAAGCAAAATCGTTAGAAAGTTTATTTAACGAGATTGCAAAACATGACGACGTTTTTGTAATCGGCGGAGCCAGAATGTACCGCACGCTTTTACCTTATTGCGAAGAAGTATTGGTTACAAAAGTGGACGCCGACGGCGGCGCGGAAGTGTTTTTTGAGAACCTTGACCAATTGCCTAATTGGGAATGTGTCGAGACAAGCGAAAAAGTAATAGATAACGGCTATGCCACAAGCTATAACAGATATAAAAATAATAATGTAAAAAAGTTTGAATAAAAACTGTTTGTATTTTTTATTTTGCTAATGCTATTTTTTTAATCAAGTTTTATCTACCTTAATCGTCGTTTCGCAAAATGAAATAAAATTTCGCAGTTTAACAAAAAAAATAAGGACGGAAATTCCGTCCTTTATTTTTTTGTTTCATTAAACTTTTTTCGCTATCATATCGATAAAATATTTATGCACCGAAACGTCGTCCGTTAACTCGGGGTGAAAAGCGGTACCCAGTTGATTGTGGTATCTTGCCGCCACAATATGTCCGTCAACCGTCGCTAATATTTTCGTGTCTCCGCGCACTTCATCAATATAAGGCGCGCGGATAAAGACCATAGGCACTTCGCCTATATCGGCAAAAGCTGATTTTGTTTCAAAACTGCCCAACTGCCGTCCGTAAGCATTGCGTTTTACAGTAATCGGCATACTGGCGAAATATTTTTTGTCGTCGTTGGAAAGTTTTTCCGCAATCAGTATCAAGCCCGCGCAAGTGCCGAAAACGGGGAAACCCGATTTTATGAGCTTATCCAGCGGCTCGAATAAATCCAGCTCGGTAAACAATTTTCCCATCGCTGTGCTTTCGCCGCCGGGGAAAATCAGTCCGTCAAAAGGTTGTTCCAAATCTTTTTTCTGACGTATCAAAAAATTTTCCACGTTAAGTTTATTTAGGGTTCGCTGGTGTTCGATAAACGCGCCTTGAACTGCCACCACGCCTATTTTCATAGTTTATTTACCTCTTTCAGCCATAAGCAGATTAATTTCCTGCTCGTTTATACCGACCATAGCTTCGCCCAAATTCGCGGAAAGTTTTGCTAATAGCGCGGGATCGTTGTAGTTGGTTACCGCTTGAACGATAGCCGCCGCGCGTTTTGCGGGGTTGCCCGACTTAAATATTCCCGAGCCGACAAAAACGCCTTCCGCGCCAAGCTGCATCATCAAAGCCGCGTCTGCGGGAGTAGCTACGCCGCCCGCCGCAAAATTGACAACGGGGAGTTTGCCGTTTTCGTGAACGTATTTTATTAAGTCATACGGTACCATAAGTTCTTTTGCCGCTTGAAATAGCTCGTTTTGAGTAAGCGATTGAATACGTCTTATTTCGCTCGTCATCATTCTTATATGTCTGACCGCTTGAATAACGTCGCCTGTGCCTGGTTCGCCTTTTGTTCTTATCATTGACGCGCCTTCGTTAATACGTCTTAACGCTTCGCCAAGGTCTTTTGCGCCGCAAACGAAAGGAACTTCAAAAACCGTTTTGTCGATATGATATTTGTCGTCGGCAGGGGAAAGAACCTCGCTTTCGTCAATATAGTCTATTTCGAGCGCTTGCAGTATCTGCGCTTCCACAAAATGACCTATTCTTACTTTTGCCATAACGGGAATGGAAACGGCGTCCTGAATGCCTTTTATCATTGCGGGGTCGCTCATACGCGAAACTCCGCCCGCAGCTCTGATATCCGCGGGAATGCGTTCCAGAGCCATAACGGCGCACGCGCCTGCTTCCTCTGCTATTTTTGCTTGTTCGGGCGTTGTGACGTCCATAATAACGCCGCCTTTTAACATTTGCGCTAATTCTTTGTTTAACGCGTAACGATTACTCATTTTTTTTGCCTCCAAAATCTAATATTCAACTTTTTTCAATATATATTATAGCTTTGTTTTGGCATTAAAGAAATAACCAGTTTTTAATAATTATTTAATATCAGTTTCTTTTGTTTTTTACATTAAAAAACGAGAAAATAAAAACAAGAATGAAAAATCATTCTTGTTTGTTGGTAATATTTTTTTAAAATTTTAATAAAGTTTTTACGTCGGGGTTTGGTCGGTAACTTCCACGTCGCTAAGGAGTCCGCTGTCGTACTGCGCCTGTTTGCGGTTAAACTGTTTTTTAAAGTAATGTATCGCGAAAGGAATAAATATCGCCAGATGCAGGATTTCGGCGGTAGGATAGCAGACGAACACGCCTTGAATGCCGAACAAATGCTCGAACAAAAAGCCGAAACACAGCACAAAACCTATTTGACGCAGTAAGCTCGCCGCCATAGAAAGAGTTGCCAAGTTAAGCGATTGAAGCGCGCAAATCATCATTATGCCGAAAGCCGCTGGAATAAACGAAAGGCTCATTATACGGAATACTTTTATCGCCAATGCAAGCTCCGCCGCCGTGGGGTTAAATAAAGACGCAAGCTGAGTGGGAAATATTTGAAATACCGCCAGACACACGGCGAAATAAATAAATGCGGCGGCTGTGCCTTTTTTCAACGCATCGAGATAGCGTTTTTTGTTGTTTGCGCCGTAGTTATATGAAAGTATCGGCACCAGTCCTTGCGTCATACCGAATACGGGCATATATGCGAAATTTTGCAAACGGTTTTGCATTGTTAATGCTACTATACCGCCCTCATAGGCTTTCACCAGTCCCAACATAGCCATATTTGTGAACGACATCGCGGAATTCATAATAAAGTTAGGCAAGCCGATTTTCGCTATGTTTTTCACGTATTCCCAGCGCGGGCGAAAACTTTTCATACGAATATTGACTTCTCGGTTTTTCTTTAATAAAGCTATGACAAGTATCGTCGCGGCCGCCCATTGACCGATAACTGTAGCGATAGCCGCACCCTTGACTTCCAATGCGGGCATACCTAAAAGACCGAATATTAAGATAGGATCGAGTATGATATTAGTAACCGCGCCGACAAGCTGACTTATCATAGGCAATTTCATATTGCCAGTTGCCTGCAATATTCGTATACACGTAAGCTCAGTAAGCATACCCAGCGACAAAACTATATATATTGTGCCGTATTCTATCGCGTATTTTGCAATCTCGGGATTATCGGTAAATACCGCCACATAGGTTTTTGTCAGAGTCAGTCCCATGATTATCATCAAAACCCACGCAGCCAAAACCATCAAAACGGCGGTTTTTGCGGCGTTATTCGCGGCGAGATGATTTTTTTCGCCTAGTTTACGTGAAATATAAACGTTTGTGCCTACGCCTATTCCAATGCCTAATGACATTACCACCATACATAAAGGCAGGGCAATAGATACCGCTTCCAGCGCGTTATTATTCAAGTCGGAAATACGCGCCACAAACAGCGAATCGACGATATTATACAAAGCCTGGACGAGCATGGAAACGATAGCGGGCAGCGACATATTTAATATCAGTTTGCCCATAGGCATTTCGCGGAGTTTGTCCGAGGTATTTTCTCTTTTGATTTTTTCAGTCATATTACGTAATACTTTAAAAGTAAATAAAATTTTTGTCAATCATAGCGTGTTGAAAAAAACAAAATAGTATGATAAACTACAAAATAATAAATATGTATTTTTTAGTAAAGGAGATATAAAAAATGGAGTTTTTTGAATTACTTAAACAAAGGCAAAGTTGCCGCAGCTATGATAAAAACAAAAGAGTAAATAATGAAGATTTGCAAAAAATATTAGAGGCGGGTTTAATAGCTCCTTCCGCAAAAAACTCTCAGCCGTGGAAATTTTATGTAACCGCAGGCGGCGAAACCAAAAATCTTGTCGCAGCAGCTTGTCAGGAAAAGGGAATGAATATGTGTCTAAGCGATTGTCCCGTTCTTATTACGATAGCGAAAGAACCGCACAAACAATTACCCGGTTTTGAGCTGCCGATAAAAATACAAGATTTCAGACCCGTCGATATAGGTCTAAGCGTTGCGCAAATGACTTTGGCGGCAAAAGAACTCGGGCTTGACACGCTTATCGTAGGCTGGTTAAACGATAAAAAAATCATTACGGCGTTAGACTTACCAGACGACACAGATATTTGTCTTGTGCTTGGAGTTGGATACGCAACGGAAGGCTACGAGATAAGGGAAAAGAATAGAAAATCTTTTGAAGAAAAGGTAGTTTTTAAATAAAATGGAAAAAAAAGATATCGATAAAAAGCCGAGAAAAGGCTCGAATAAAAATGTAGGCGGTATAATCGTCAGAACGCTTATCATAAGCGGACTTTTGATTTTGATCGCTTATATTTTAAAAATCGTTATTTCGTGGCTGGTGGAAAATTTTATCGAGTTTGCGAATAATACGGACGCCGTTGTTATCGTTGCGTTAATGACGGGTTCTATCTCCGTTATCGGCGTTATCATAAGCTCGATTGTGGCAAAGTCGGTAGAATACCGTCAAAACACAAAAAAATATTTGTACGGCAAGCGCGAAGAACCCTACTCCGACCTTGCGGAATTTATTTACAAAATTCGCATAAGCGCGGAACAAAAAGACGAAGTGTCGGACGAAATTTTTCAAGAAGTTTCGAGAATATCCAGAAAACTTACTTTGTGGGGATCCAGCGCGGTACTCAAAAAATGGCTGGTATTCAAAAAATATTACGCAAGCGGAGCGACGGACGATTTGCTTTTGCTTTTGGAAGACGTTTTGTTTGAAATACGCTCGGATTTGGGACAAAAACGCGGCGGCTTGCGTCAAGGCGATTTGTTAACCTTTTTTGACGGCAATACTCCTACCGACAGCGAGTAGATTTTAATAACTGAAAAGCATTTTTATGTAAAAATTTTAAAATAAAAAAGGACGTAAAAATACGTCCTTTTCTTTAATTACTTTATTTAAATTTTGTCGTTTGAACCGAGAACGTTTAATATTTTGTGCTTAACCATATCGGCTACCGCTTGTCTGGCGGGTTTGAGATAATCTCTGGGGTCAAAACGGCTCGGGTTTTCGGCAAGATATTTTCTGATGCTTGCGGTAATGGCAAGACGAATATCGCTGTCGATATTTATTTTGCACACAGCCATTTTCGCCGCTTTTCTAAGCATTTCTTCGGGAACGCCTTGCGCGCCCTGCATATTTCCGCCGTATCGGTTTATCTCGGCGATAAATTCCTGCGGTACGCTGCTGGCTCCGTGCAAAACGATAGGAAAGTCAGGCAGTTTTTCCGATACTTCTTTCAGTATATCAAACCTTAGTTCCGCCGCGCCTTTAAATTTGAACGCGCCGTGACTTGTTCCGATTGCAATCGCAAGGCTGTCGACGCCCGTTTTATTAACGAACTCTTCCACTTCTGACGGGTTTGTATAGTGACCGTATTCGTTAACTACGTGTTCTTCCACACCCGAAAGAGTGCCAAGCTCAGCTTCCACTACAACGCCGCGGGCGTGCGCGTATTCCACGACCTTTTTTGATACGGCAATGTTTTCATTAAAAGGCAAAGCCGACGCGTCAATCATTACGGAAGTAAAGCCGTCGTCAACGCATTGTTTACAAATTTCGTAACTGTCGCCGTGGTCAAGATGCATACAAATGGGTAAATCCTGGCTGTCGATAACGGCTGCTTCAATAAGTTTTTTTAGATAAACAATATTTGCATACTTTCTCGCGCCCATAGATATTTGGAGAATCAAAGGCGAACGGGTTTCTTTTCCCGCTTGAACGATACCTTGAATCTGCTCCATGTTATTGACGTTAAACGCGCCGATGGCGTAGCCGCCTTTGTAGGCTTTTGCAAACATTTCTTTACTTGTAACGAGTGGCATAAAATAACCTCCTAAAAAGCGTAAAAAATCTTTTATTGTTTTTATTTTGACTTCTATTTAACGAACGCTTTTTTCTTGACCGAAATATACGTTTGAATTATAATACTATTAAGCGTGGACGCAATCGTTTTTTTAATACTTTATTAATGTTTTAGATAAAATAATCTTTTTGCGGTAAAATAAAGATAGATACTTGTCACAGACATTTTAACATAAGCGTAATTAAAGGTAAACATAAAAAAACAAAAACTTTACATTAATGGAGGAATATATTTTATGGGTAAACCTATCAGAATAGCGATTAACGGTTTTGGCAGAATCGGCAGAGTTATTGCACGTCTTATTTTTGAAAGAGACGATATGGAACTTGTCGCTACAAACGATTTAAAAATCACAGAGCCTGAATATTGGGCGTATTTAATGAAATACGACAGCGTTTACGGCAAATTTAACGGTACGCTCGACGTAGCAAACGACGGCGTAATCGTAAACGGCAAAAAAGTTTTAGTATTTGGAAATCCCGACCCTACCCAATGTCCTTGGGGAGAGCTTGGTATTGATATCTTAATCGAATCCACGGGCGTATTCAAAACTATTGAAAAGGCAGGCAAACACCTTCAAGGCGGAGCGAAAAAGGTTATTATTACCGCTCCCAGCGAAGACGCTCCAATGTACATCGTAGGCGTTAATGAAAAATCTTACAAAGGCGAAACAGTAGTTTCCAACGCAAGCTGCACCACAAACTGTCTTGCACCTTTGGCAAAAGTTATTCATAACAAATTCGGTATCGAAACAGGCTTTATGACCACCATTCACGCTATGACCGGTACTCAAACAACCGTCGATATGGCTTCGTCAAAAGACTGGCGCGCGGGAAGAGCTGCTTCGTATAACTCGATCCCCGCTTCCACAGGCGCGGCAAAAGCTGTCGGTAAAGTTTTGCCCGAACTCAACGGCAAGCTCACAGGTATGTCTTTTAGAATACCAGTACTTGACGGCTCTGTAGTAGACCTTGTTTGCAATCTCAAAACTCCTACAACGTTGGAAGAAATACATGCGGAAGTTAAACGCGCGTCAGAAAACGAAATGAAAATGAGTATTGATTATACTGATGAGCAAATCGTTTCCAGCGACATTATCGGCTATACGACTTGCACGTACGACTCAAAAGCTTGTATGCA
>JAQUSX010000031.1 GCA_028710055.1 Clostridia bacterium
CGAAGCGGCCGTGATTTTGTTTTGGAATTGAGCGGTTTTGCCTACCACTGCGTCGGAAAAAGGTCCGTCGTATATTAGTTGCGGATAATCGAATACGTTTTCCTGCACTCCTTCCACATCCACAAAACCGTAACCGCTGTCGTCAACTTTCCAGTCAAGATTGTTCATTGAAGCGTTGTTTAATCCCTGATAAAGGTTTTCCGACACGTTTTCCAATGCGGTGAGATTCATTCTTTCCGCATCGGATAAACTCCCGCCAAGATACAGTTTTTCCGACAAGGTCTTTGCGTAATCCGCTACTTGGTTAGAGTATTTAAGTGATTTTGACACGACTTCGGCGTCCATAGGTAAAAGCGATAAATCTCTGCCTGCCGCGTCCGCCGCCCCTTCTACCAAAAGCAAAAGTTTTTGCTGTTGTTTACTGTTGTTGCTTACCGATATTTTTCCCAAATTCGCGTTGATATTTTTCATGCTATCCGCTAGCTGGTACATAGATTGTCTGTAATAATTTTCCAAGGTGGTTTTATGGTCGTCTTCTTTCATCACATAAGTTTTGTTGTTTTCGGCGGTGAATTCGGAATACACGCCAAAAGAAATCGCGCATAACGCCACAATGCTCAAAAATATTATCCATACGTTTTTCGTTTTCATTTTATTTTACTCTCCTTACCTACTAAACACAGAAGACGTGACTGCCAATGGTGACAATGATTCGTTTACTGCGTATCCATTGATTAGTCGCCGTAGCGGGGTTGTAATAAAACAAACTGCCGTACGTGGGATCCCATCCGTTCAAAGCGTCTTGCGCCGCTTTTGTGCATTCGTCGTTGGTTCCAAGGTTTATTTGTCCGTCGGAAACGGCGGTAAACGCTCCGCTTTGATAAATAACGCCGGCTATCGTATTTGGGAAAGTACTGCTCTTAACCCTGTTAAGCACGACTGCCGCAATGGCTACCTTTCCGGTATAACTTTCGCCCCGAGCCTCGCCGTACACTAAGCAGGATAACAAGTACAAATCCGACGAGCTTGCTCCGCTTGTGGTAGATGAAGCCGTACTCAAATTCACGCCCATTTTTGCCGCCGTGTATTTACCGACGACGCCGTCAGCCGTAAGACCGTTTACTCTTTGAAAATACTTGACTGCGGCTACCGTTTTCGGACCGTAAATTCCATCCACGTATCCTGTATAATAACCCCAGTTTTTTAGCTTTGTTTGAATCGTCTTGACAAGCGTGCCTGTAGAGCCTTGCTTAACGACCGCCGCTTCCGCTTTTTCAGTCGGTACGATAACGAGCGCAGCCGCCACCGCAACGCAGATAGCAAGCGTCAAGCACATTATTTTTATTTTTGTGTTTTTCGACATATTATCCTCCAAAAATTCGCTTCTTTAATTTTAGTATCGAAAATTAAATGAAAAAATATGCGAAACTGCTTATTTAAAATAATAAATAAACATCGGTTTAAAAAAAATATTAATTAAAAAAATCTACAAATAAAAATTCGGAAGACTTTTAATCTTCCGAGCCGTAAAAACTTTGTATTATTTCAAGAATTTTTGAGCGGTAAACGATATCGTTCGTTCCGTTTTCCGTTCCGCCCACAAAACATAACGGCGGATAAATAACGCACCACCAGTTTTCGCCTTGTCCGCTCCCTAGATTAAGCACCAACGCCTGATATACTCCCGAAACGAGCGTTATATTTCCATACGTTCGTGTAGGAAAAACTTCGCTTTTTATTTCGGCTTTTGAAGTATAGTTGCAGCCGTTTTGCGCCAAAACGTAGTCCGCTGTTTTTTCAATGCCTTTTAGGTTATCTCTCACAGCTTTTTCCGCAGACTCCAAAGTATCGCATTCCGCCAGTATCGGTATAAGGTATTCGACCACAGCATCTTTGACCGCGTATTTAACAGACTGGCTGATATTATCGTTTCTGTCCGCGCGTATATGTATGCGAAAGTAGGTCTGTCCGTTTGACGGAATGAGCAGCACGCAGCAAAGCACGACGGCTATAATTAAAAATATAATAAATCCTTTCATTTTTTACTCCGAATAAAAAAAATCTCGCGCAAATTATGCGCGAACAGAAAATTTATAATCGGGGTAATTATGAAAAACAACTCGTAAAAAGTCGTATATTGCGGAATTTAACTATAAAATCTCAAATTATTCCGAAATTTCCAATATCTCGGTGCCGCTATCGGTGGAAGCGCATACCATTGACTCTATGCCGTTTGCGTTCATTTTTGCGGCGAATCTCTGAGCTTCTTTAATGTCTCGACACAACAAAAACATATTTCCGCCGCTGCCTGTCAAAACTGGTTGGGGTAAACCCCATTTAACGCAAGTGTCAACTATCTTACTGAGCTTTGGCGAAAGTCTAAATGCCGCGGGTTGAAGATTATTGCCCATAAGTTTTCTCGCTTCCGTAATATCTCCCCTTGCTAAAGCCGCCAGCAAAGCTTCATTATCGTAACGGGTATGATCGGGCTGTCTGTCGTATTCGGCAAAAACTTCTTTTGTGGACATTCTTTCGCCCGTAAAAACAACGAAATAAAACGATTTCCCGCTGCCCACAAACATAATATTATCGCCTTTGCCTGTCGCTACGCCAAGTCCGCCTCTTATCATATACGCGATATCGCTGCCGAACTCCGACGCTATCTCAAGCATTTGCTCATCCATATTGAGTCCGAACAATCGGCGCATACCGCACAAAGACGCAGCCGCGTCCACGCTCGAGCCCCCCATACCGCCGCCCGCGGCGACGTGTTTTTCTACGATTATATCTACTCCGTCTGTATTAAAACGCTCTACAACGGCGTTAGCCACCTTAAAAGCCGTATTCCCTTCGTCTATCTCGTCGTTTACTTTCACGCTGACTTTTTTGTCTTGTCTAGCCGTTATGGTGACTATGTCGCAAATATCGATAGAAGTAATAACGCTGGAAAGAGAATGATACTTATTGTCGTACATTCCCACAATATTCAAAGTTAGATTAAGTTTTGCATTCGTTTTTATTTTTACGCTCATAACTAAATGTTACATATTTTAATTAAATTAGTCAAGTTTTTGCGTAGCAAAAAAGGATTCGTTGCCAAATCCTTTTTTTCGAAAAATTTATTTGTTTTTTACAGTTTGTGATACAAAACTATTTTCGCGTCCGCCTCAAGCGGCGCGGCCAGATCGGGATTTACTGCCAAAATATCTTCCTGCTTCATATGCAGCCACTTCGCCACGTCCCAAATTGTGTCGCCCTTATGAGCCAGCACTACTTCTATCGCTCCTTCCGCGCGGTTAAGTTCTTCGCCTTGCTCGATTGCGGATATAGCGGTATAGGCGTTTTCGCGTCTGCCTTCAATAGACAGATTCAGCTTTGCCGTTATATCGGCGTCTTGTCTGTCAAGTCGGTAAGACACGTCCGCAACATTGACCGAAACGGTAAGCGGAGTATCCGTTGAGATAATTTCGTCTTTAAGCGTGTATGTAAACGGAATCGCAAAACGGGTAGAATCCGTCAATTCTTCTTTTTCGTATAAAATATCTCCGCTGACAACCCCTTCGATTTCCGCAAAACCTTCGCCGTTGACGATTTTTATTACGTTCGCGCCTATTCCCGACACGGCGATAAATTTGTCTATCATACCCTCCATAGGCACGTTTGCGGTCGTTTCGGTTTCGCCGAAAAACAATCCTATCGGGGTGGCGCTTTTTATTTGTTTTGTAAGAACTGACGTTTCGTGAGTCATGCTGTAAGCGTCCGCAGTAACGGTTTTCATTTCCGCTTCATAACCGCAAAGCAACGCCATAGCCTCGATTTCCACCGTGAAACTTGTCGTGGGTAGGTCTTCCACCACGTCCATGTGTATCTTTGTGTTTTTCGTTCTTAGTCTAAGCGACAACGCTGTCGCCTCGTTAAAGCCGTTTACGGGCGCTTCCTGCGTGTAATCGAAACTTAAAATCTTGAACAATATCTGATTTTCATCGGATATAAAAATCACGTTAACGGTAGCCTTGCCCGAAAAAGTTAAGATATTATCCGTTACAGAAAAATCTTTTACCGTTAAAAAGCTTTCCGCCAGTAAAATTCTTGAAATATTTTGTTTTACTTCAAGCTCGTTTTCAATTACAGTTGGAATTCTATCGCAAATAACCATTCGGGAAAACTCAATATCTTTGCCCAACGTCAAAATATCTTCGCCGCCCGTCAAAATTTGCGTTTCTTCGCTTATTACCCCTTCGCCGCTGATTTCCAAAAGCGCGCTCACTTTTGCCACGCCGTTAGTGATTTCATAATTGGTTTCCAGTGGAACTACGTCCCAAAAAACTTTTGCGGCGGGGGTTATGTCGCCTTTTACTTTTTCAGTAAAATCGGAATTTGCGGTAAGCCCCACGACATCGCCGCTCTCGGTTACGGCTAGCAGTCTAATGACGGCGCGTCCCGTAAGCAATGCTTCTCCCGCAAGCAGCTCCGACGACAAAATTTCGGGATTTACGCTTACGCTCAATATTTTTTTAATTTCCTCTTTGCTGTTGATTCTTGATTCCAAAAGGGTGTTTTGCGGCGTCACCGCTATTCTTTTATCGACAAAAATATTATCGTATGACGGTTGAAACATTTGAGCTTCCTCCAAAATAAATATATCAATCTATATTTATGTTTTGGAATGAAAAATAATAACCGCTTTCATATTTCCCTTGAAAGCGATTTTTATTTTTTAAGAGTAAAAAAATATAAAATATTTAATTTATTTCAAAAATTTTTATAAATAATTACGGTAAAACGCCATTAAATAAAAAACCGAGTTAAAAAGAAACGCAATTTTAAATTTCTTTAAATGCAATTTCGCCGCACACTATATCGCTGTAACTGCACGACAGTCTGTCAAAAATTTCGTTATAAATAGTCACAACAAAAATATTATCGTACATTTGAGTGATTTTACCTTTGTAATGGCAAATTCGGTTTCTGCCTTTATTATATCTTATGGCAACTTCTTTGCCAAAATAATCTTCCACCGTCTGTCTTGCTTTATCTATACCCGATTCAGCTTTACGCATACCTACTCACCTCTTTGGAATTAAGTATTGCCTTATTTGAGCTAATGCAAACAAAAAAACCGTTTTATTCAAACGGTTTTATTTTTTGTAAAATTTAATTATTCGTCGTCATCGTCATCTTCGTCGTTGCCTTCATCTTCCAGTTCGTCGAATTCCTCGTCGTCCAAATCCCCGATTTCTTCAAAATCGTCATCGTAATTATTGAAGTTTTCTTCGTCGTTTTCGTCTTCAAATTCCGCTTCGTATTCTTCGTCCTGCAATTCTTCAAGCGGAATTTCAATTTCGTCGGTTTCAGCTTCTTCTTCGTCGTCAAGAAAAGACTTCCATTTGTCGTCTTCTTCGTCTTCATGCACGTCGGGCTCTATCTCTGCGGCAGCGGCGCAGCTTTCGCATATATCTTCATCTTCGCTTATGACGTTAATTTTGCATACGGGACAGATTTTTACGCCTTCTTCTTCCTCTATATCTTCGCTGAAAACATTTGTCGCAAGCCCAAGCTCAGCCTTGCAGACGTCGCACATCTCTTGTCTGCTATCAATGTAATTAAGTTCGCAACGCGGACATTTAATGTATGTTATTTTTGACATAAACAAATCCTCTTCAAACTAGTTTTTTCTTTGCAATATTGTATATGCATAATGCTAAAATGTAAACTATTTTTCACAAATTTTTTTTCTTTTTTTATAAAAAACTGTATTTTTTACAAATTTAACATAACGATAGCCGCCATTCCCGTTATTATTCCCAACACTGTCGTTTTTGACAGCTTTTCTTTTAATAGCGGTGAAATCAAAGCCGCAAGCAGCATTGGCAAAACACCTGTGATAGGATAAAACAACGCCGCTTCCGTCCTAACCGAAAAAACAGTAAAAGCCATATTGCCAAGCACGGTTATAACGCCGATAATAAGTCCCGTTATCACAAACCATTTGTTTGGAACGTATTCTTTAGCTTGGGTAAAACCTTTTGTTTTAAAGCCCGAAATAATTGCCGCAAAGATGAACGCCGTCGCAAACGTGCCGAACAAAAACTGAGTTTGGTCTATACCCGTGTTGTAAACGTAAGCGGATTTTATAAATAATGACAGTCCGCCGTTGGTCAGCATCCCCAGTAAAACAAAAATCCATAGTCTGGTCTGTAATTTATTATTTTTATTTTCGCTTTCGGTTTCGTCGTTTTTGCCGCTCTTTTGTCCGTAACTCACCAAGTAGCTTGCCGCCAAAAGCACGGATAACGCTACCCATTGAATAACGGAAATGCTTTCGTCAAATAATATAAGACTGCCGATAAGAGGTATAAATATCGCCAGCGACATCATAAAGTTCACAAAAGCTATTTTGCCGATTTGTAAAGATTTATTGTAAAAAACGAGCATCGAGAAAAACAATACGCCGTTGCCAAAACCCCACAAAAGAGCTGTGACGTCGACGGATTTTCCGATAAAAGCAAGCGGCGTCAGTATAATAAGTCCCGAACCGAAAATTATTACGTTAAATAAAAAATCATCGGTTTTGCCAACAGACACGCATTTGCGGTTATAAAGCTTGTAAAAAGGTCCTTGCCCGAAAAGCAGTACGGCAGTCCCAAGAGCGTAAATTATATCCATATTATTTTTTGTAACCCCAACCAACCTGCGCTCCGTTTGCGCTGAATCCGATTTTTTTAGAAAGATTTTCGCTTGCGGTATTGCCTATTATTATAAGTAAATACGGACGCATATTTTTTTGTAACATTTTTGCCACAATATCATTAGTTACATAAACTGCTAGATTTTTTCCGCGGTATTGGGGCAGGGTATAGATAGGACCGATAGCCCCGTTCCTATGAATCATACACCAGCATACCATCTCGTCGCCGTCGTATATTGCGCTGGTAGGAAAATTTTTTCCGCAAT
>JAQUSX010000032.1 GCA_028710055.1 Clostridia bacterium
TGCGGCGAGAGTATATGCGTAGGACTGAACCATTTGAAAAAATTTAAATCTTCTACAAGTTCGCTTGTATACCCGATAAAATACATAACGAGTAAAATTCCCAAACCAATTCCCGACGCGGGGTAATTACGCTTTAAAACGCTGCCCAGTAAAAATCCTAAACTTGCGTAAAACAGCATAGCTGCAAGCGTAATAACGCTGCATAAAATCAAAGTTTTTGCGCTTAATACGTCGGGAGCTACCGCCGCTCCGCTAATTAAAGCGGGAATAAGAGCGCATAGCGACAAAATAAAAATCCTCGTAAGCACTGTTCCTGATTTTGCCGCAAAAATCTCCGAACGTGAAATATTGTTTGCGTACAAATATTCAATTGTGCCGTTGGTTTCTTCATTTTGAAAAATACTCGCGCCCTGCGCCACGGCGTAACCGCAAAAAACGATACTAAAAAGCTGGTAAATCATTCCGAAAAAGTAATTGTAATTCATTATCGCGCCAACGTCTTCCATACCGAACATTGCAAGTATCTCCGGCGGCATACTTTCAAGTTTTGCCAAAGCTATGTCTTTGACCATAGGGAAAAGCAGCATATATAAAAATGTTAAACCGATAATCGAAGCGACCCAAATAGCGAACGGTTTTATCTTTATTTTCAGCTCCGTAACAAATATCGAGCTCGTCCTTCTAAAAGAAAAAGTTTTCATTTATTTGTCCTCTCCGTAATAACTCATAAATTTTTCTTCCAAAGAAGAATGCTTGATTTCCAATGAAACCAGGTCTTTTTCGGCTAATTTTTTCGTCAAGCTGTTTATGTCGCCTTCATAGTCAAATTTTTCCGCAGCTCCCTTTGCCGTAACGAATGAAACGATTAAACTTCTGGCTTTATTCATCGTTTCCATATCGCTTTCCAAAACTATTTTGCCGTCTTTTATTATGCAAACTCTGTCGCAGTATTTTTCAACTTCAAAAAGATTGTGACTGGAAAGAAATATGGTCGCTCCTTTTTTCTTTTTTTCAAGCAGTAGCGTAAAAAGTTTTTCTTGTATAAGCGGATCCAGTCCGTTTGTCGGCTCGTCAAAAATCATAACCGAAGAATCCTTCATCAAAGCTTGTACCAAACTGACTTTTTTTCTGTTTCCTAAACTGAGTTCTTTGATATATCTGTTTTCGGACAGTTCAAAATATTCGCAAAGTTCTCTTGCTTTGCCGCGGTTTTCATTCGAGTTAAGCGCGATGGAATAATTTAATAAATCTTTGACCTTCATTTCGGGGTAAAAATAAACTTCGCCGGGCACATAAGCCGTAAACTCTTTAATCTTTTTGCTCTCGCGGGCGCAGTCGTAACCTAGTATCGTCGCGCTGCCGCTTGTAGCGTAATTAAAGTTCAACAGTATGCGTATTGTCGTAGATTTTCCCGCGCCGTTTTTGCCGATAAAGCCGTATATTTCTCCCTTGTTTACCGAAAGACTGATATCGTCGTTCGCTTTGATTTTTCCGTAAATCTTGGTAAGGTTCTTTATTTCAATCGCTGCCATTTCGCCTCCTTTTACAGTTCGTCTGGGTCGTAAATTTCCATATACACCGACATTAAGGGAAGTTTCAGTACTTTCCCTTGATAAGTTTCGTATTCTTCTTCAGTTAAGTATAGCGTAGAACCGCCCGGTAACTGTATATTCATTGCGTTAATAGAGTCTCGGCTTTCTATCTGAAAACGCAAAATCAAATCTATTTCGTTTCTGTTTGTCGCGATAAATCCGTTTTCGATCAAAATCTCGCTGATTACTGTATAACTGCAAGGTCTGTTATCGGTATTTTCGGGGTCCGTAGTAAACGTTGAAAGAGAACTTGCGAAAAAGTTTTTTGGGGAATATGTAATGGTTTCGTCTTCGTTGACAATACCCACGGTCAAACTAAGGATTTTTAAGCTGTCCATAAACGCGTCAAAGTCCGCCCCAGTATAAGTTTCTGTGTAACTTGCAGTATTGTATCCGACAAAAGTGATACGAATAAAGTTGTCCGCTTCGCCTTGGTTTATGATATGTACTTTGAACGTATATATTTGGCTTGGCAGCATATCGGCGATTTCCATGGCAACGTTAATTGTGGCGGAGCCTTCCTGCAAAGCCGCTTGCGGAGTTCCAACCATTTCATATAGTTCGTGCATTGGAACCGTGGCTGTATCTTCGCCATCGTCCCAGCCGTAATCCAAGATACCGTTTTGATTGGAATCGACGCCTTTATATAAAGTAATGGTGGAATTTATTTTGGCGATATGAAAGACCATGGGGACAGTCGTCTCGCCTACGGTAATCCAAGCGTAGACCGTTCCCACCAAAAGGCACAATAGTGCCGTCAATACAAATATAGCCGCCAAAATTTTAGATTTCATTTTTTACCTTAATTAATTTATATCTGTTACAACGAGCCTTATACCCGAGATAGATATGCCTTTTTCCGACAAAACGTTCGTCGTTGTTAATTGTAGATCCGAAAGCTGCGAAGTATCAAGCGTCATCCGAAACCTAAAAGTAACGGTGGTATCCGTGCTTGGCCAATAAGCGTTTTCCAGCATCACTTGCTGGTTTGCAGGCTGCGCGCCGTCATCGTAATCGTCCAGCCAAATATCCGCGGACAAATTTTCATTTTGGTCGATAACGTTTATTCTATATACGCCCAAAACCGTATAATCAGTACCTTCGATGCCTTCTCCCAAAATACCTGTCATTACTACATTATAATTCATATTAACGACTTTTCCGTAACGCTCAAAAGTAATTTCAAAAACCAAATATTCGTTCGGTAAAAGTCCGCCGATTTGCACTCCCTTTTTGTTGCCGCCTTCATCCAGCACAAAACTTTCCGTCGTAGTATTGTATTCATAATAACCGCCGTCGACATCTTTTTTGTAAGTATAAGTATAATAAGGAACGTCGTTATACATCATTTTTGTGATAGTAAAAGTATCGGTAAGCCTTACGTTGCTGTTGTCTGTCGTGAGTTCAAAACTCCCCGCGTCAACGTCTTTATTTCCAACATACCAAGCGTAAACAACAGTAAACAATAAGACAAGGCTAACCGTGAGCATAAATATGCTCATAAAAATCTGCTGTTTTTTTGCTGCTGTTTTGCTGTTGTTTTGGGTATTTCCCATTTTTACGGTTCTCCTTAACTTACACGCTCGACATCAAACGTAACGGATACCGATATCGTTACCCAGTCGGTTTGTACTAAAACTGCGGAATATCTAGTTTGATACCAAAATGTGACTGTAAACGCTTCTGCCGTATTCGCGGCGCCGTCATATGAAAATACTATAAAATCGTAATAACCAAGACTTGTGTTATTCGGATCGATAGGCACTTTTCTAACGGTGTCCGATTCGCTTATATTGATTCCGTAATAAGACGGATCATTGCTCAAATGCGAATATACGTTTTCTATAGACGCGCCCAGCGGCAGTTTTTCCTGATAAACTAAACAAGCAAGCCTGTCTCTGTCTGTTACCGTAGTGCCTCCGGAATAATAATCAATCGGACTGAGATAATATATTCTTACGCCCCTTTCTTCATACAGCGTTTGATAGACTGAAAGGTTGTTGCTTCCGCTGCTGCCGTAAACGGAGTTTAAAAATGTGGTGAGAATATCGTCAAGACCAGACCATCCTGTGTCTGCCGTGAAACTGTTGCCGTATGTATATACGTCGGTAATGTAAGGCAAGTTTAATAAATTTTCAAAACTATATATGCTGTTATCGCTAAGGTCAAGGATCTTCAAGTTTTCCAATACAGAAAGCGTATTTATGAAATTGTTGCTATTGCCCGAAGGAAAACCGTATCCGCTTACGTTATCGTAATCGCAAAGCTCGTTGCTGCTTATATTAAGGTTTTCCAAACTTTCCATTCCCGCGATATATTGCATATCCGAGGTCGTTACGGAAGCATTTTTCAAACTCAATATTTTTGTTCCATCCAAAAATTCCAGTCCTTTGTAATTAGTAACGCCTATAATATTATTTGTGTTGTCTACGGTTACATCCTTGTGCAGCCAATCAGACAAAATAAATTTTGTTGTTTTATCAGTCGCAAAGGTATAAACGTCTTCGCTGTTATTAAAGTTGTCGTAAACCCATTTATAAAAAACCGTGTCGGGCATTCCGCTATTGTCAACCGTTACGCCGTCGCTCATTACGCATCTGATTATGCCTGTAAGCGTGAATACGCTTTGGGTGGAATATGTTGACCAAACGCTTTCGGTAACCGCGAATTTGTAATTATACGTTAACCCTATTTCCCTGTTAACAGAGGCGATTTTGTCCGTATCGATTTTTATAATCCATCTGGCGTCCCCGTAATTCATTATATCATAAACGGTTAAACTGTTTTCAGATAAGTATGTATCAAGCGATTGCGTGTAGCTTGTGTTTTCGCCTAAGGTTAACGGATGCTCTGCCCCGTTATAGTACAAAATCAGAGAAATCGCGCCTTCCGTATCGCCCGTTATATCGAAACACACAACGGGGTAAGTGTTAGAATAATTAAACGCCATTGAAAAAGTTGTGTACGTGTTATTGCCCGTTTCGGTAAAGAACATTCTGTTAAAATACGTATAATACGGCAAAAACGGGTGAATCTGAGAATTGCCTGTTTCGTCGTCTGGCGTGTATATAATGAGCAGCGAAATCTGCACGTCGTTATTATCGGCAAAATCAAAAGCCACTTGGACAAAAACCGTTTGCAGTTGGTCGGGGTTTTGTCCTTCCGTTACATACAGCAGTTTATTCGTTCCGCTGTCGCCTATCGAATAAACTCCGTCGATATTATTTACAAGAGAATAACTAACACCTGTGATACCGTCGTCAGAAAATTCGGATACGTCGGTATAAAGAATTTTTGTGGTATAGTTATTTACCGCCGTTAAGTCGCCGCTCGCGGCATTATAAATTTTCAAGTTCAGTCCGTACCATTCGTTTAACACTGATTGCGCTATTGTGTAATTGTCTTTAATGACAGTTGCGTCTCCGCTAAAAGGCAGCAACCCCGTTTCTATCGTGGTTGAACCGACGGTTATTTTTGCTTTTAGATATTTTACGCTGTTATCGATTACAAATATATAAGAATTTGCGGTCTGTTGTTCAAAATGTCCTACGGCTGTTACTCCGTCTGCAAAATTAGTCGATTCGTCAAGCTTTGTTTGATTTTCGTCATAGGTTTCGTAAATTACCGTCGCGCCAAAATCCGTAAACACGGCGGGTAAAACCATTTCGCCTTTGATTATATAACCGCTCCAATCGGCAATCTCATCGCCGTCAGTATCAACGGCTCCGAATCTCTCGGAAAAATAACCCATAATTTCCACTTGGGCTACCAGCGCGCAAGACGATTCGTCCGCAAGGTTTATAACGTGTATATTAAATGCTTTTGTAGCAAAAACGGCATTATTTTCATCTTTTAACGTAACGGTAAGAATAACGTTCGTAACGCCGACTGCAGGCGTAACCGCCCCGGTTGAGCTCAAAACCGCCTCGTTGTCGCTGGAATAAGTAATATCTACCGAATAACCGTAATAGCTGTTTATTAAATCTAAATCGTTAAAAGCATAAGCGCAGTAAAAAGGCGCCGACTCAGTACCGTGAAACGCGCACAATTCGTGAGCGGGCAGAAAATTGAGTCTGCTGAAATCCGCATTGTCAGGATACCCGTTATCGTCATTGTCAACGGTAAAATACTCGTGTACTTCCGCGTACGTCATACGGTCGTTCGCGGTTGTTTTTTGGTCTGTCAAAACTTCCGCAATACGGTAAAAAATGTTATACGCCAGCCATTTTTCGTCATAGCTGATAACTTTTACAAAATCCGAGACGACTTGTATTTCGCTGTTCATCGTCACGGTAACGTCGGTGACGACTATCGCGTTAATAGTATCTATGTAAATAATATCATTAACTGTATCGGCGCAAATAACGCCGTTATCGATAACAAAAGTTCCCGCGTAGCCGTGAGTTACCGTTACCGTATGTCCGTTAAGATATAGGGTGTTTCCGTTTAAGTTTATTTGGCAGTCCGCCGTAATCACAAGGTCTTTCGTTAGGCTGATATCGTTTAGTAAATAAAGAGTTTTACGGTTTGTTTTTGTCGCGGCTTCGGGCGACTCTACGCTTACCGTACTCGAATCTCCCGATGAAGTATCTCTTGACTGTTTAATCAAATCCGTTTCCGTGGATATATTTACGGTATTAAGACCGTTGTCAGCAACCGTCATTGTAGGTCTGTTTTCCGCGGCGATTTCACTTTCGTCTACAAAAAAGGCGTTGACAAAGGTAGTTAAGCATACGCAAAACTCAACGATGGCTACTATTAAAATAATTATTATCGCCTTTTTCATTTTTTTAGCTTGTTAACGTCAGTATATAATACCGCGCGAATGTTTCTCCGTTTACAGTCGCCGTAACTTTTATTACCGCGGTGCCGCTTGAAAGTTTTACAAAGATTTGATAGGTTTCCGATCCGTTCGTTCTTGTGGAAAGCGAAATAATTTCGTTGCCGCTTTCAATAGTCCAGACAAGCGGACACGAGTTGTTAACCGAATCTATAAACACGTAAGCGGGAACTTGAAGTTTCGAGCTTTCCATTTTTTGAATATCGCTTAGATAATATAAGTAATACAACGCCGCTTTTTGGTTTGCCGTAAGAGTGATTGAAAATTCGTTTTTGCCGATTTTTGTCGCAGTTTCGGTAACGGTATCGTATTCGTATTCGGTGTATATGATCGGATAAACGGCATGAGCGTCGTAATATTTCAAATATATTTCGGCAATTCCGCTCACGTAATATTTAAATTCGTTGGTATCAATATCTATACCGCATATATCCAGATACGCGAGGTTCCTTATATTGAGTTCTTGTAATACGCTGATATTCGTCAAATAATCGTTGCC
>JAQUSX010000033.1 GCA_028710055.1 Clostridia bacterium
CCGACACTATCGCTCTGTCGTAACCCAAAAGGCGGTTAACCAGTGAAGACTTGCCAACGTTTGGTTTGCCGACGACGGCGACTTTTATGCCGTCGGTTTCGCTTTGCTGCTCTTCTATATCGGGAAAATAACTAATTACTTCATCCAAAACGTCGCCGATACCCTTTTTTTGCTCGGCGGATACGGGTATAGGCTCGCCCATACCGAGAGAATAATAGTCCGATAAATCCACAACGGAAAAATCGTCTATTTTGTTTACGACAAGTATCGTCGGTTTTTTTGTTTTTCTAAGTAACTGCGCAACGTCGCTGTCGTCGGCGGTTAGACCGTTTTTGCCGTCAACAATAAAAAGTATAACGTCAGCCACGTCCATAGCCAACTGCGCTTGTTTTATAATATGAGAGTGCATTTCGTCGTCGGATTTTAGCTGAATTCCGCCTGTGTCCACCATTGTAAACTCTCTGCCAAGCCAATTTGCGTCCGCGTAAATACGGTCGCGCGTTACGCCCGGAGTATTGAGTACGATAGATATACGGCTGCCCGCTACCTTATTAAAAAAAGTCGATTTGCCGACGTTGGGTTTTCCGACGATCGCCACTAATGGTTTCATAAATATTCTCCGTTGAGGACGTGTCGACACAAGTCGTAGCCGTCCTTGATTTTGATAATTTTGCGTTTTAACGCTTTTTCCAGCTGTTTTCTCGTTACTCCGTCCAAAAATACGTCTTGAAACTCCCTTAACATTACGTTGGGGATTAAAACGTAATCGCCAATAGGCTTGTCCTTTAGCTGTTTTATAATATCTCCGCCAGTAACTAGCCCCGAAACGGTTATAGTATCACCGAAAAAGTCGTTATGAATCGCGATTACTTCGGCTTTTAGGTTGGGGAAGGCTTTTGCCGCTTCACTTATAAGCTCTTTTATATAAATTTCAGCAGATTCGCCGCAAAGCAAGGTAAAACTTTTTTTCTTTGCAGACGTGGCTTGTGATAACGCTTGACGGAAAGAATAACACGTTTGCGCCACTATTCCCACGCCGTTTTCTATCTGGTCAAAATCGCCGTAATAGTCGTATTCGGGCATAGGCAGCGCGGCATCAATATAAAACTCGTCCGAACAATAAGCAAAGTTTTCGCCATTCTGCGCATAAGTTTTTTTAGAAAATTCTTCCACCGTTTTGATGGTTTTTGCGGCTTCTTCACTGGTAAAAGGACGAAGCATAGGCAAGTTGTCACGGAACTTAGTAAGACCGACGGGAACGATAGCCACGCTTTTTACCGCGGGATAAAGCGAATATAAATCGTTTAATGTTTTAATTAGGTTTTGTCCGTCGTTTACTGTCGGACAAAGCACTATTTGCGTGTTCATTGTAATGCCGTTATCTGCAAATTTGGTCAATATCGGCATAATATCTTGGGCTTTTTTATTTCCGAGCATATGTTTACGCAGCTCGCTGTCGGTAGCGTGAACGGAAACGTAAAGCGGACTGTATTTTTTTGTAATAATGCGGTCGATATCTTCATCTGTCATATTCGTGAGCGTAACGTAATTTCCGCACACAAATGACATTCGCCAATCGTCGTCTTTGACATACAGCGTTTCCCGCAAGCCTTTAGGAAGCTGGTCGACAAAACAAAAAATACATTTGTTTCTGCAATGACGTGAAGTGAGATAACTGTCTTCGTCGAATATCAATCCCAAAGGTTGGTCAGCGTCTTTTTCTATATTTACCGTGACATCGCCCTTATCCGTTAATACCGTAACCGAAAAAGCGGGCATACTTTCAAAGTATGCCACGTCCAGCATATCCCGAGCAGGTTCGTCGTCAAAACGAACGAGCTGACCTAAAGGAATTTTATATTTTCGGGCTACCGAATTTTTTTGTGTGCCTGTAATTTTTAGCATAATTTTTTATTTTATATTAGGAATAAAATCAAACAAATCCACGTCGTAAGTAAAAGTTTTGTTGTCAAGGTAATACAAAGGCGATTTTTGCTCGAAATGGAAAGCTATTTTGTAACAAACCAAAAGCTGTTTATTAACTTTGTATTTTTTGTTGATAGCGTTCACTCCGTATTTTCCGTCGCCCAAGACAGGGAGTTTTTCATAAGCCAAATGCGCTCTGATCTGATGCGTGCGCCCCGTGACGAGTTTTACTTCCAGTAACGTTACTTCGCCGCTTTTTTTAATCTGTTTATAATGCGTTTCGATAGGCAAATAACCTTGTTTAGGAACTGGGGAGATATAAACCTGCCCTTTTTTCGCGTCTTTAAATAAAAACGCTTTTAATACGATGTTGCCGCCCGTTTTTGGGCTGCCCGTCACCAAAGTGAGATATTTTTTGTCGATATCTCTGTCTTTAAAAACTTTTAACATTTCGCATTCGGTTTGTCTGTTTAACGCAAAAACCACCAAGCCGAAAGTGTTACGGTCAAGCCTGTGAACCGCGACGGGTTGAAGGTCTTCAAGCTGTTCGTCAAGTCTGCTTTGAAGAGAGTTTTCCCCTTGCACTTCTATGCCTTGCGGTTTTATGGCGATAAGAATATTTTTGTCTTGAAAAGCTATTTCCACGGCGTCTTTCTCACGGTCTTTTACATAAACGTGAACGATATCGCCGCTGTTTACGACAACGTCGTCGCCCACACGAATGCGGTTGACTTTTACGTTGCGGTTATCGATAGTTTTTAATATTTGAAAATGACCTAAATCCGTCTCTTTTGAAAGCAGTTCGTATAACGTACAACTGCTGTTAACGATAATTTCTTGTAGCATATGGTAATTATACACTAATAAAGGTTAAAAGGCAAACAATGAATATAATTATATCAATATTCGTCTTCTATTATGTAATCGCAGTTTGCATTGTGTTTACCGCCCCCCATACCTCCGACGCCACCGCCGCCTTTACCGCCCGGGCACGGCGGATTTACAGGCATAAGACTTACCAAAATAACGTCCGTTCCTATTTTTTGAATATGACTCCAAGGAATAAAGATTTCGTCTTTACATCTAAATAATCGCCTTTCATTCGGCACGACGATGCCTAAAACTCGACAAGTATTACAGCAAAAAACTAGGTCGACCACTCGCCCCAGTCTTTTTCCGTCTATAACGTTCACAACATCTTTTGAACGCAATTCACAGAAGGTGACGTTCATACCTTTCCTCAAAAATTATTATACGGCGCAGGGCTTGGACAATATACGTCACATATTTTCTCTGAGGTGTTCCACGGCGTTTTTTTCAAGGCGCGAAACCTGCGCTTGAGATATGCCGACTTCGTTCGACACTTCTATTTGTGTCTTGCCTTCGTAATAACGTTTTTTCAATATATTAAGTTCTTTTTCGCTGAGTTTGCCGATAGCTTGCGAAAGACTGACGTTTTCCGTCCAAATTTCTTCTGACTCGCTTTTGTCGGCCAGTTGATCCATAAAAAATATAGCTTCGTTGCCGTCGTTGAATACGGGCTCGAATAATGAAACAGGCTCGTTGACCGAATCCATACAATAACTTACTTCTGACGGCGGCAACCCCAAAACGACCGCTATATCGTCTATTTTAGCTGCTTTGCCTTGCTGCTCTATTTCTTCGCGTACCTGCATTGCTCGGTAGGCTACGTCGCGTATACCGCGGGAAACGCGCATACTGTTACTTTCGCGTAAGTATCTGCGGATTTCCCCCACTATCATAGGCACGGCGTAGGTGGAAAAACAAACGTTTAAAGTCACGTCAAAATTGTCAACGGATTTTACAAGCCCCACGCAACCCACTTGGAAAAGGTCGTCCATATTTTTCGCCCGCTGGCTGTATCTTTGGACTATCGAAAGCACTAGCCTAAGGTTGCTGATAATAAATTTTGTTCTGGCGGTTTTGTCGCCTTTGGAGATTTCAAGCAAAAGTTTTCTACTTTCGGCTGCTGTGATTTTAGGTAACAACGATGTGTCCACACCGCAAATAACGACTTTGTTTGACATTTTCGCTCCTTTTTTTCTTATGTTGCTTGTTATTTTGAGCTTAAACAAATAAATTTATTCGGTAAAATTGGGTAAAAAACAACTTCTTTTAAATATTTCCTTATTTCAAAAAATATTTAAAAAAATTGCTTATAATAGTTTTGACAATCTGAAAATTTTGAAAATTTTTTCTCAAAGTTTATAAAATTTTAGTTAAATTAACCGAAATAAAATATAAGAAAACCGCCAAAGTTTTGGCGGTAATTTGGTTTTATTTGTGTTAGTAATAAACCTTATTTAATGTAGTATTATTTTTGGTTTTTCACTTTTTCAAGCTCTTTTTGCCAGCACCAGTAGCAAAGATTTTCATACGACTCGTCTCCGCCGATAAACACCACGGGACCTTCGTCAACACATTTTCCGTTAATAAATCTGGCGTTTACGGTGGATTTTTTACCGCAGCGGCAAACGGATTTTATTTCCGTCATAGAGTCGGCAAGTTCCACTATTCTTTTGCTGCCCTCGAATAATTCGCATTTAAAATTCGTCAGCAATCCGTAACACAATACGGGTATATCTTTGGTAATGGTTTTGAAATCGTCCA
Source organism: Clostridia bacterium (assembly GCA_028710055.1). Lineage (GTDB taxonomy): Bacteria > Bacillota > Clostridia > Christensenellales > CAG-314 > JAQUSX01. Next base: position 4,558 of record JAQUSX010000033.1, read on the forward strand.
CTTGCCCGCGCGTGCAAAACTGCGCTTCGTCCACTATCACGCAATCATAGTTTCCGTTTTCCTCAACCATTTTTTCGTACAAATTCATAATGGAAGTCGACGGCGTAAAAATATTACATTCGCTTTTTAGCCCGATGCGGGAACGAACGTAGTGCTTCTTGCTGCTGTCGCCGCGGTCGTCCAAAGACGGTTTTAAAAGCAAAACTTTCATTCCTTTTTGCTCATAATTAAATTTTGCCATCAATGCTTGGGCGGATTTACTGCTGCCCATAGTGCCGTATTTAAAATAAAGTCGTGACATTAAATCTCCCCCGAGATAATTTCATTTATGATTTTCGGCAGTTCGTCGATATTTTTATATGGAAAAACCGCAAAATATTCGTTACCCAAAATCATAGAAGAAATTTTTTCTTTTTTATCGGCTTGGTAAAGACAAAAAACTTTTTTGCCTAATGATTCCGCTAAGCCAAGCTCGTACCCTACGCCGAGCGAAGGCGTGGTAATCTCCGCGACAACGACGTCCGCGGATTTCAGCCAATCCGAATCCTGTAAAAAAACCTGACGCGACGGGCTGTATCCGCTCTTAGCGTATTTACTGTCACCGATATGTTCGGTCAAAACTTCACCGTGTTTTTTGAGTAAATTTATTATAAGTGCGTATGTTTCAACAAGTTCTCTGCCGCCTTTTATCGAACCGCAAAAATAAATTTTCATTTAGTATTATTTAATGATTTCGGGACGCAGTTCATCCGCGACGAATATGTAAGCGATTGCGCCTGGTCCTACGTGACAGCCGATAGTAGGTCCTATTAGACGGATTTCGCTGTCTATGCCGTAACGGTTGTGTAATTCTGCCGCAAGTTCTTTCGCCCCTTCTTCATTATCAGTATGGCAAACGACGCAATGACAATCGGGTTTTTTGGTGGTAAAATTCGCAAATTCGTCCGTAATCGTCTTTATTGCTTTTTTTCTGCCGCCCATTACTTTCTTTATAACTTGAAGTTTTCCGTCTCTGTCAAAACTAATAACAACTTTAAGTTGAGCTAGGGTGCCAATAGCCGCAGCCGCGCCGCTTATTCTGCCGCCGCGTTTAAGGTGGAACAAGTCGTCAACGACGACGTAATGCTGAATATGCATTTTTAATTCGTTTACGTACGCTTCCGTTTGTTCGATTGAAGCGCCTTCATCTCTCATCTTGCACGCTTCTCTGACAAGAATACCTTGTCCTACCGTGGTGGTATGGCTTTCCACAACCCTTACGGAAAAATCGGGATATTTTTCTTTTACTATCTCGATGGCTTTATGAGCAACGTCCATTGTGGGAGCAAGACCGTAGGAAATGGTAAAATGCAATATGTTTCTATGACCTTCTTCGGCAAGTTTTGTAAAATAATTCAAATGCACGTCAAGGTTGTTCATTGACGTTTTTATAGATACTCCGTTTCTTAATAAATTAAAAAAATCTAGATAATCCTGTTTTGTTTGAAAGTTATCGGGCAAAAACTCTAACTGCCCGTTTCTTTCGATAGTAAGAGTAAGCGGCAAAAAACCCACGCCCAAACTTTTGATTTCTTCGGCAAAAAGATCCGCCGTGCTATCCGTCGAAACGTAAAAATTAACCATAAATAATTCCTCCTAAAATAACTGAGTTTAATATAACATAGTTTAAAGTACAAAGCAATGCCTATTGTCCAAAAGTATACAATAAAAAAATCCGTATTGATTAAAAATACGGACTTTATTTTATTTATAATTTATTTTTTGTTTAGGAAAGCGTTTTATTTTTAATACGTTCGAGAAGTCTGCACAAAGGATTGTATAACACCAAAACGGTAACGACGGACGACGCCAAATGCAAAGCGTAAAACGTTAGTCCAAGCGTATATTTAGCGGCAAAAAGTTTTAAAAATATCGAAGCGTCCTGCTGCCCTATACATACCCACAAAACATCCCCCGCCGTCGTTAAAACGCCGAAAAATATTGTGCAAACGGCGGCTAAGATTAACGCTTGCCACATAATACGCTTTTTCAGAACTATCGACGCCAGCACTCCGAGTAGGTTCCAGTATATAAAATAAGCTACCACCCAAGTGCCGAAACCATATAAAAGCGTCTCGGTTACGCAAAAAACCACCGTGGCGGGCAATACGTACCACAGACCGAAAACGCTTGCGTAAACTAAAATTAAAATAGTGACTATTTCGATATTCGGTAAAAAAGACAGCGCAAGTTTGCCGCCCGTAAGCGTTGCGGCAAATAGAGCGATGTATGCGATTTTTGTCGCTGCGCTGTGATTTTTGTTTTCACCGATAGGATTTTGCATATGGTTCAATAATAAAATTCCGTCGTAGCGAAAAT
>JAQUSX010000034.1 GCA_028710055.1 Clostridia bacterium
CTATCGTAATATGCTTATGTCTTTTCGGCAAAGTGTCAGCGATTTGAGTAAGCCCCATATAGCCGACGTTGTCGCAAAACAAAATTCCGCCGACTCGTAAAACTTTTAATAAATGCGGCAAAAAATCAATATACTGTCCTTTCGGTCCGTCCATAAAAATAAAATCGTATTCGCCCGTGAGTTTTGGCACGATTTCACGAGCGTCGCCTATAAAAATATTAACTCTGTCGCTTACGCCCGTTAAATTAAAATTATTTTTTGCTTCCGCTGCCCTATATTCGTCAAACTCGATAGTGTTGAGAACGGCCTTAGGACAAACGGTAAGCATAAGTATTCCGCTAAAACCTATCGCGGTGCCGATTTCCAAAATTTTAGAAGGCTTAGTTTCTTGTAAAGTTTCAACAAGTTTGGCTTCGGTATCGGATTTTAGTACGGGAACGAAATTTTCTTTCGCTTCTATTCTTAATTCGGCTAAGAATTTTTCACGGATAAGGTTGATGTTTTCGCCGTCTGACATTGCTTAAATTCTCGTTTTGTCAAGGTCGCAAACCATAATGATGGGCAGTATCATAGGAAAACGCTGAAAGTTTTTCTTAAAATACGACCGCAGTTGTTTGATTACAGCTTGTTTTGCGGCGTTTATTTCAAACTTTGGCATAACGCTGGTGAGCGCTTCGGTCGAAAGTCGTTTCAGCTCGTCAATGACCGCGCCGCCCGTGTTATCGCCAGCGTAAAAACATCCGCGCGTAATAACCTGCGGCTGCGCCACTATCTTGCCAGCCCAAACCGCCGCTGTGACTATTATAACGCCTTCTTCACTCAGAGCCAGTCTGTCTTTTAATATACTGTTGCCAACGTCGCCCACGCCAAGACCGTCTATCAATATATTGCCGTTAGGCACTTTGCCTTTATATATAAGTTTGTTTCCGTCAAGTTCTATCTGGTCGCCTATCTCGGGAATAAAAATTTTGCCTCTTTTGTGTCCCAACTCCTCAACCAAACTGGCGTGCTGTGAAAGATGTCTGTATTCGCCGTGAACGGGAATAAAGAATTTCGGTTTTATCAAAGTATAAATAAGTTTCAATTCTTCCTTGCAAGCGTGTCCGCTGACATGCACTTCGTCGATAGCGGAATACACTACGGTCGCGCCAAGCTTGTATAAATTATTTATAACTCTGTATATGTCTCTTTCGTTACCGGGGATTGGCGAAGACGAAAGAATAATTGTGTCGTTTTTTCCAATAGTGACTTTATTAAACTCTCCGCTTGCCATACGTGTAAGCGCCGACATAGGCTCGCCTTGACTGCCCGTGGTGAAAATAACGAGATTGTGGTCGGGAATATTAGCTATTTTGTTTATGTCGACAACCCAGTCCTTGTCCACCGTAAGATAGCCCGCTTTTTGAGCCGTATCGACAACGTTGATCATACTTCTGCCCGATAATGCCACTTTGCGTTTATGGCGTTTAGCTATTTCAAACATTTGCTGAAGTCTGTCCACGTTGGATGAAAAAGTGGTAATCAGTATCCGTCTTGTAGCGTTTTCGGTGAAAAGACTGTCCAGCGACTCCGCCACTACGCTTTCGCTCATGGTGTAGCCGTTACGCTCGACGTTGGTCGATTCGCTCATAAGGCACATTACGCCCTTTTTGCCTATTTCCGCTATACGGGTAAGGTTCATTATTTCGCCGTGCAAAGGCGTGTAGTCAATTTTGAAATCGCCCGTGTGAAAAACCACGCCCACAGGTGTGGTGATAGCTACGGCAAGACTGCCCGCAACGGAATGTGAAACGTGTATAAACTCGATACTGAAATTTTTACCCAGTTTTACCGTAGTTCTGTCGCCCACTTCTTTGTAAGTGACCATTTCTTCCACGTTATGTTCGCGGAGTTTGTTACCCACCAAAGCCAAAGTCAAACGTGTGCCGTAAAGAGTTGTTTTGCCAAGCTCTTTTACCAAAAAAGGCACACCGCCGATATGGTCTTCGTGTCCGTGCGTCAGTAAAATGCCTTTGATTTTGTTTTTATTTTCTTTTAGGTAGGTCATATCGGGAATTACTAGGTCAATGCCTGGCATTTCGCTGGTTGGGAAAGACACGCCGCAGTCGAGTATTACGATTTCGTCGCCGTACTCAAACACAGTCATATTTTTGCCGATTTCTCCGACGCCTCCCAAAAACATTATTTTAAGTTTCATATATATTAAATTTCTCCCTTTGTCAAAAATAATATCCGTCATAAAAAAATTTTGGCGGTACAAATTAATTATATAATAACCTATTTTTGACAAAATGTCGAATGAAAACATTAAAAGCGTTTGCCTTTTTTGTATGTATGACCTATAATGATTTTAGCGTGAAAAACGCTTTAAAATATCATATTTTTATCAAGGAGAGAAAAATGCGAGTATTTAACTTTTGTGCGGGACCTTCCACAATGCCTGTTGAAGTATTGAAAAAATTTCAAGACGAAATGTTGGATTACCACGGCAGCGGAATGGGACCTATGGAGTTTTCCCACCGCGCGCCTATCTATGACGAAATCAACGAAGGCGCAATGGCTCTGCTGCGCGAGCTTATGGGTATTCCCGAAAATTACGAAATTTTGTTTTTGACGGGCGGCGCGACGACTCAGTTTGAGGGCGTGCCTCTAAACCTTTTGGGCAAAAACAACAAAGCAGATTACATCGTTACCGGTCATTGGGCAAATAACAGCTACAAAGCCGCAACTAAATACGGCGACTGCGTTGTAGCGGGAACAAGCGAAGACAAAAAATACACTTATACCCCCGACTTTAACATTCGCAAAGATGCCGCTTACGTTCACATTACGACAAACAACACTATTTACGGCACTCGTTTTTCTAAAAAAATCGATACAAACGTTCCTATCGTAGCGGATATGTCGAGTAATATTCTCTCCCAACCATACAACGTGTCCGATTACGGCGTGATTTACGCTGGCTCACAAAAGAATATGGCCTGCGCCGGTCTTACCGTCGTTATCGTACGCAAAGATTTGCTTAATGAAGAATCAATCGTTTCCTGCTGCCCCAATATGATGCGTTGGACAACACACGCGGCTAAAAAGAGCATTTTTAACACTCCCCCGACTTACATCGTGTACGTGCTTAAAACTATGCTTGAATGGCTCAAAAAATTCGGCGGCGTAGAAAAAATTTATGAGCAAAACCTTTATCAGGCAAAACTCGTTTACGACGCAATCGACAACAGTAAGATTTTCTCTAACCCTATCAAGAGCTTTGAAGACCGTTCGCTTATGAACCTTATTTTCACAACGGGCAACGAGGAACTCGACGCGAAATTTATAAAGGAAGCCACCGCAAACGGTATGCTTTACCTAAAAGGTCACAGAGCCGCGGGCGGTATGAGAGCAAGCTTGTATAACGCAATGTCAAACGAAGGCGCTCAATACTTGGCTGAATTTATTAAAAAATTCGATATGGAAAATAAATAATAAACAATACAAAATTAACGGGACGGTAAAAAAATATCGTCCCTAAAAAATAGCAGACAAAAAGGAAAATAAAAATGAAAGATATTTTGACTTTATCTGAAATAAGCCCTTTAGCAGGTCAAACTTTGGGAAACGCTTATACGGTTGTAAAAGAAGCTAACGCTCCCGAAGGTATTTTGGTAAGAGCGTTTGAGATGAAAGATTATGAATTGGCAAAATCAGTAAAAATTATCGCTCGCGCGGGCGCAGGCGTAAACAATATTCCTCTTGACAGATACGCAGGCGAAGGCGTAATAGTATGCAATACTCCCGGCGCAAACAGCAACGGCGTAAAAGAACTTACCATACTCGCGCTTTTACTTTGCGGCAGAGACGTATTTAACGGCATTCAATGGACGCAAGGATTAAAAGACGGCGAAACGACCGTTGAACAACAAGTAGAAAAAGGCAAGAAGAGCTATGTCGGCACGGAAATTATGGGTAAAACGCTCGGTCTGATAGGTTTTGGCGAAATCGGACGCAAAGTCGCGGAATCAGCTCATTGTCTTGGTATGGACATCGTTTTTGTAGATCCGTTTTATACCGCACAAGTTCCGTCTTGGGCAAAACAGGTGCAAACGAACGAAGAAGTTTTTGCTGTGGCTGACATTATTACGGTACACGTTCCTTTGCTTGACGCTACACGCGGCTTTATCAATGAAAAGGCAATTGCGTTAATGAAAGACGGCGCGTGCGTGGTTAATATCGCCCGCGGCGAACTCGTGGACAGCGACGCAATGCTCAAAAATCTTGACAGCGGTAAAATCAAAAGATACGTTACAGATTTTCCGTCAGCAAAACTTGTCGGACACAAAAAAGTCGTTACTATACCCCACCTTGGCGCAAGCACTTTTGAGTCCGAAGACAACTGCGCGGTTATGGCTGCGCGTCAAATCAAAAACTTCCTTGAAAAAGGCGACATTATAAACTCGGTTAATTATCCCAATATCGCATTTCCCAACAAAGGCAAGGTCGCCGTGGTTTTATTCAAAGCTTCCGCAAAAGACGCTGTTGAAAATATGGTTTCAAAACAAAAAAACAATAAATACGAAATAAAAATAAGAAAAGATTACGGCGCGGCAAAAATCGACTTTATAGATAATATTCCCGTTAAAGAGCTTGAAAGCATCTCGGGAGTTTTAAAAGTTTTGACTATTTAATTTAAGTCGAATATAAAGCAAAAGTTTTGCAACTAAAAAAAAACAAAAAATTAAAGGGACGCGAATATCGTCCCTTTTCTTTTATATTTTTTATATCTTATTTTACCGTTTCGCTCGTAAGCTCAATTTTTATTCGTTTTGTAAAATAAGGTTTCTCTTCAAGTTCAAAGTATTCCACTGCGCCGACGCATTTTATAAGCAGGAATGAGTACAGGTTGATTATCGCGGACAAGACTATCGACACCCAGTTGAGTTTTGTAAGATCTTGCGTGAAGTAGTTTATTAACAAAGTGAAAATCGACGATAACGATATAATAAGAAAAATCTTCCAAAACACAGTCCAAAAAACTTTTGCGATTTTTTGGAAAGAAATTTTTAGTGATTCGCGTACGCCTTGACGGTTAACTATCATTTGGGGCAGCCAGAAAGTAAACATAGTTTGTCTCGCAGAATAAGCGAAAAACAAGAAAACTACGGAAATAATTATACCCGCCGTTCTTAGCGGTGCAAGTACGAACACATACGTTCCCACCACACCGAATAGTATCAAAGCGTCCATCCATAGTGTTGATATCATCTGCCAAAGACTGAATTTTAATGTTTTTCCGAGATTTTTGAAAAAATACCATATATATGGACGGGAGTTTGCCGTTTCCATAAATTCGGTCAAATGCGACACGGCTGGAATATCTGTAAAAGCTAATAAATATCTATACACCATTATACCAAATAGCAGTCCCACCGCCGCCCAGCTTAGAGAAATAAACATTCCTTGTATTCGGTCCAGCGCGTCTCTTAGTTTTGTAATAACGTTAAATATATCGTCGTTAAGTTTGTTGGAATCAAAGGATTCGTCGCCGGAAAAATATGCGGCAAAGTCGGAAACGATAACGTTAAAGTCCTCTTTTAGTTGGAGCTCGGAAAGCAGTTCCACAGCCGTGTCAAAGGTAGCGGAAACGCTCATTGCAAAAATCGCCACAATCAAAGAGATTATGATAAGCTGTACCATAATGGTTTTTAATATAAGCGGAAAATTCGTTACCGATAATCTTAAAGCTTTTTTAAAATGCATTTATTTTCTCCTTTAAAACAGCGAAACCCGTATATCGTTGCGGACACCTTCCGTTAAGTCGTTGTAAATTTTCATTGCGAAAACGGGCAAGAACATACACCAGAATACGTAATACAATATGGATATAATAATATGTACCGCCATAGGATACCACGCCATTGTGGTGAATAAATATCTGGAAATCACTTTAACTAGCCAAGCGACCAAAAACGTTCCGTAAAACTTTAACATAATGCTTTTTAGTTTTGTAGAAACAAGCCGCGCGGAGTACGAAACGGCAACGTTAAAACGATATCCGTCGGAAAGCATAGACGGTACGGTGCATATCGAGAGCATCAAAAACACCATATAAACCGCGTAAAAAATGACGGTCACGGCGAACGACAAAGCGAAAAGCAGCCAGCCGCCGATATTCATTACGTAAAACAGATATATCATTCCGCATATTACTATGCTTATAAATTCGTAACCGAAAGTCATTATGAGAAAATACGGCAAAACCGACAGCAAGCTTTCGTTAAGCATTGAAAAAATGCTCGAATACGAACGCATACCCAAACGCATATGCCTTTCCACCGCCGAAATCGTCATACATAACGAGAAAAACAGCGTGATTGCTCCCAATAGATATATCCACCAGTTTGCCGACAAATTTACGCTTGTAAAATAGTTGAATAAATCATAAGTAAAATTGTCCATTGTAAAGGCGGAAACCGACGTTATTTGTCTCGCGTAATTGATAAAAAAGTCAGCGGGTGTATTGTCCACCGAAAAAGCGTTAGAAAATCCCAATAATGCTGCGGGCAAAATCACCAGCGGCAGCATAAAAATAAAATTTTTCAAGATGTAAACGAGCGTAGATTTTTTACCCTTTCTCATTGATATTCCTCCCGTAATTTCAAACGATGCAAGTATTTTTGTTTTTTTAAAAAAATTAATAGCGACTTCTTTCTTATTTTTGCAATATGAAAAAAGTTTTAAAAGCATTTGTTTCGCCTTATAAAATATTATAGCCTAATTTCGTACGCAGTTCAACAGTTTTTTTGCAAAAAGAAGACCGTTTATACCCAGCGGCAAGTTTTTTTGGTCAAAAAAAGCCGACCAGCTAGATCGGCTTTGGCTTTTGTGGACTGCCGTCCATTTTATTTTTTGTTTTCGACGTA
>JAQUSX010000035.1 GCA_028710055.1 Clostridia bacterium
CCCCCTTGCTCACTTCCAACAACGGGACTAAGATCGGCGTAATACAGTTCTCCGCGTCTTATCGTCATAGCGACTCCTTGAAAAATCTACTATTTGGTACATACTGTATTCTATTCCGATAAAAGCGTGGGTTGTGTATGTAACCATACGCCAATTATTCCCCAAAAAACGCCGCTTATTCTTTGATAAAAATTTTTTTCTTAAATATCAAAAAATACGATTCATAATTTTGAATCGTATTTATAAAAAATTTCATTATTTATTCAGGTTGTTTTTCACCAAAATTAAACGGAAAAATATAAACGTCTGTTCCAGTTATAAAATCAGGCTCGTTTTGTTCGTTTGTATAGCCGCGATGCCATACAATTACTTTGTAAAAAAAGGCGGAATAAACGACCGTGCCTCCGTCCTTTTGAACCGTTCTAAACGGAATCAGACATAAAATCAGCAAAAACACAATGACGAGTATTATTATCCCGACTTTTTTCATAAAATACCTCTTTTTTATATTTTATGTTAATAAGCGAATTATCGTAAAATTAAAAGATATTTTTTGTCTAAAAAAGTAAATTAAGCGTTCGCAAAGTTTTTTACAATTTCGTTTACAATATCGTAATCGTAGCCGCGCGAAAGTAAATAGCGTTGTAGTTTTATTAAATTTTGCGTCGAATTGTCTTTGTTCCGCATATATTTTTCGGCTAATATATTTGCGTTTTCGCTCAGCTTGTCGTCGGACAAATTATCCACGGTTTTTTCTATCAGGTCTTTGTTTATACCTTTTTGGGCTAACTCGACCGCAAGTCTGCGTTTCCCTTTAGTCGGCAAATTCGCGTTTATATATAACTCAGCGTAAAGACTGTCGTCTATGTAGCGGTATTCATAAAGCTTGCCTATGACGTTTTCAATAACCTTAGAATCAAAACTTTTGCTTTTTAGCCAGTCACGAATTTGTTTGACGGTTTTCATCGAGCGTGAAATATAATCGCAAGCCTTATTGAAAGCTATCTCGCTTTCGCTTGTCAAAAAAATCTCGTCAAGCCGCTCTTCGGTAAGCTCGTCGCCTACTGCAAGCCTTGCCCGTACCACGCTTTCCGCCGTCAATCCGCAACGGAATTCATCGTCCAAAAATAAATTTACTTTATCTTTGTTGCGTTTTTGTATTTCGATTTTTGTGATTTTTGGCATTAATTTCAGTTAATCCAGTTTGACAACGTAACCTTGCTTGCCATTGGGTATGCAGCAAGTCAGCTCCATATCTTCAAGCTTTAAGGTATCGTCGCCGATATATTTTTCGTCCGCGTGTACCGCCACTACGTCAGCCATATACATTCTGTGAGTGCCGAGATCCATCGTTTCAAAAACCTTGCATTCAAGGTTTACGGGACATTCCTCTATCAAGGGACAAGCTACTTTGTCGGCTTTTACTTTCGTTAATCCCGTTTCTTTAAATTTGTCGTAATCCCGTCCCGAATGACTGCCGCAATATCTTGCCGCTTTAATAAGATTTTTTGGAACCAGGTTTATGGTAAATTCTTTTGTTTCATTTAAAATGCCGTAGCTGTATCTTGACGGTTGTACGCTAATATATACGCGGGGAGGAACAGAGCAAATGATACCCGTCCAGCCTATGGTTATGATATTGCTTTTTTCCATATCGCCCACTGTAACCAAAATATTTGGAACGGGAGATATTAAAGGATTGAGCGATAGCTTTCTTTTCATTTTTTCTCCTAAAGCCTTAATAAAGACTATGATTTTTAATTTAATTTTTTTCGGGCGATTAAGCTAAAAAATTATCGTTTAATATTCGCCCAAAAATTCGTCTTCAAAAGTAATTTCCGCCCGACCTTGGGTAAAATCAATAATTATATCGGCAACCGTTTTTGCGTCCGCGCTTTTCGCGTTTACCATTAACATTACGTTTTCGCCGTAACTAACCGAAACGACTTTCGCGTTTATTTCGATTTCGGCTTTCGTTTGCTTTAATATATTGTAAGGCAAAACGACTTTAATCGGCGTAATCAAACTGATTTGGACTTTCTCCGCTTGCGCCAAAGCCGCCGCCGCGCAGCCGCCGTATGCGCGTATAAGTCCCCCCGCGCCAAGTTTTATTCCGCCGAAATATCTTGTCACCACAACGCAAACGCGGTCGAGATTTTGCTTTTTTATCGTTTCATATATAGGCAGTCCCGCCGTGCCGCTAGGTTCGCCGTTGTCGGAAAATTTTGCCGTGTCGCCAGCTATATAGGCGTAACAGTTGTGCGTGGCGTCGTAATAATTTTTGCTAATTTTTTGAATAAATTCTGCCGCTTCTTCCGCCGTCTCAACTCTACTGACGTTCACGATAAACTTGCTCTTGTTTATCGTTTCAATATATTCTTCGATATTTTTAACGGTCGTGTATTCTTTCATTTATTTTACGATAATGCGGACGTGCGTTTTTTTGCCTTTATGCAAAATAAAATCGTTAAGCCCGTCGGGAATAAGTTCGTCAAATTTTTCAATTTTGCGGTCGTCAACGGAAACTCCGCCGCCTTCGATAAGCCTTCTCGCTTCGCCTCTAGACGCCGCTATACCGCTCGCTACCAGGACGTCTATTACGCTGGAAACGCCCGGAACTTCTTTTACAGGCATTTGATTAACATCGCCCGAAAAAGCCGCCTCAACCTGCGCCTGGACTTCGTCGGCAATCGCCTTGCCGTGAATAAGCGTTGTGATTTCGTATGCTAAGCGGATTTTGGCTTTATTCATACGCTCGTCCTGATATTTTGTCAACTCTTCTATTTCTTCTAACGGCAAAAACGTAAGCAGTTTGAAACATTTGTTTACGGATTCGTCCTCGATGTTGCGCCAGTATTGATAAAAATCGTACGGAGTAGTTTTTGTTGCGTCCAGCCAAAGCGCGCCTTTTTGGGTTTTGCCCATTTTTATGCCGTCGGAAGTCGTCAGCAAAGGAAACGTCATAGCGAAGCTTGGTTTTTGTTCTTTGCGTCTTATCAAATCCGCGCCCGCCAAAATATTGTTCCATTGGTCGTCGCCGCCGAATTCCAAATCGCAAGCGTATTCGCGGAATAACACTAAAAAGTCGTACGCTTGCATAAGCATATAGTTAAATTCCAAAAAGCTGAGTCCTTTTTCCAAACGTTGTTTAAAGCATTCCGCCGTAAGCATTTTGTTTACGGAAAAAGTTGAACCGATTTCACGCAAAAAGTCTACATAATTGAGATTTAACAGCCAATCGGCGTTATTTACAATAATTGCTTTGCCTTCGGAAAAATCCAAAAACCGAGCCATTTGTTTTTTGAAACACTCGATATTGTGGTCGATAGTTTCTTTCGTCATCATTGAGCGCATATCGCTTCTGCCTGACGGATCGCCTACCATAGCGGTGCCGCCGCCGATAAGCACTATCGGGCGGTGTCCGGCTCTTTGCATGTGCGCCATTGCCATTAGCGGAATATAGTGACCAATATGCAAACTGTCCGCAGTCGGGTCAAAGCCGACGTAAAACGTACAGCTTTTTTCGCCGAGCATTTTTATAAGCTCTTCTTCGTATACGGTTTGTTTTACAAACCCTCTTTCTCTTAAAACTTCGATAATATTGTTTGCCATTTTGTACACCCTCCGCGTTAAATATTCTACTGCTCTATTCTGTCAAACAGTTTTTGGCTGTTTTTCATTGTTATTTCGTAAGATATTATCATATAAACCAAACTTATGGCAAGCAAAATTCCCCACATTACAGGTTCCGCCCAAGCCGAAAGCGTGCCTGTCGTGAAAAGCGGATACAAAAAAATTCCGCCTATTGCCACAACAACGAGCATCATCACAAAACCTATCAATAGCGACATAAGCGATGACGGATTGTTTTTCGCGCCTTCGTTAAAGGTGTTCCAATTGAGTCTAGGTCTTGCTAAGTCTACCAATACTTGTACGCAAGTCGTGCCTAAATTCAAAAACGTATAAACGCCTACCATTGCGAAAAAGTAATACCATTCCGCTTTTGTCATAACGGCAACTACGATTGACGTTATTATTAAAGTTATTTCGCTGAAAATCGCTGCCAGATAAATTTTCGCTTTCAAAATATTTTTAAAGTCTATCGGCAAAGTTTTCAAAACGTAAAAATTGCGGTTTTCACGGGTAAAAGCAGACGTTGCGGCTGTGTTGGTTGACATTCCCATAAACAGAGTGAACGCCACTGCTCCAATTATAATAACGGGTTTTAAAAACGCAGTATCGACGCCGCTTAAATTATCTCCGCTGAACTGATACAGCATAAAGACGACTATTATCGGAACGATGACAAGCTGGAACAGAGTAAACGTTCCCATGTTCGGGTCTCTAAAAAGTCTTTTTGCGTCGCTTTTGATAAGCGAGCCGACAATACCTACACGTTTTTCGCTTGACTTTACAACCATTTTCTTTTTCGGGTTTTCAAGCTGTTTCATAATGGTGGAGCGGTAAACGAGCGATGAAATAGTAACGGCAATGCCCATTAAAGCCGCGTATATTAATATCGCGTAAAGGAAATTTAATATATATTCGCCGAAAGAAGCGGGATTGAGCGTCTTAGCCAACAGATAGTTCGGCAAAATCGCTCTTGCTCCGTCTGATATCGAAACGATTAAATTTGCGAGCATTTGTCCCGGCAAAGATTCTTCCGCTACGCTTCCGGTGTACTTGTAAATAAAATAATAGTACAGTCCGAATAAAATTCCCATTAATAGAACGTATACTACCGAAGTAATAATGCCTTTGTTTTTGAAATATCCGATAATCCACATTAGAGGGATCGCTATAATCGCTCCCAAAAGCAAAGGAAGCATCGGCGCAATTATAATAACCAGTAAAAGTTGAATATAAACAAAAAACGGAGCGTTAACCGCGATTGCGTACGGAATGAGCAGCAATAAAGAAGTTAATACGCCTGTTATTAGTTCGTCAATATAAACGTATACGAGTTTTGCCGTGTAAATAGAAGACGTTTTTACGGGCAAAGGAAGCAAAAACTCGGTGTCCTTGGAAAAATAAATAGTATTGAGCATGCTTATTATTCCCGTAAACAGCACGACCGCTTGCAGGGCGGTAATGAGATAAGTATACCCTTCCGTCACTACGTCAGCCGCTTTCATTATAAGACCTGTATTATAAACGGAGTACGCTACAAGCGCTATCATAGGAAGACATGCCACTCCTACAACGATAAAAGCGAGTAAAACGCGATTTTTCTTACCGTTTGCGGTATATCTTTGAAAACGGAATTTTTGCCGTAAGAGCGTTTTTAAAATAATAGAGAAATCTCTCATAACTACCCCCTTTACAGTTTTGAGCCGTATACGGATTCGATATTATTTTCGTTAGTAATATCTAAGAATATTTTTTCCAGCGATACGGTCTTGTCTTTTTTGAGATTAGCCAAAGTATCGACGGCGATGAGTTTGCCGTGATTGATAATGGCTACTCTGTCGCAAACCTTTTCCACTACGTCGATTACGTGACTGCTGAAAAATACTGTGTTTCCGTTGTCGGCGTGTTCGCGCATAAGTTTTTTTAATTCGTAAGCGGACTCAGGGTCGAGACCTGTAAGCGGTTCGTCAAGTATCCATAGTTTCGGTTCGTGAACAAGCGCGCCGATAACTAGGATTTTTTGTTTCATACCGTGAGAATATGATTTTATCTGCTCATTGGCGTTTTCTTCAAGATGGAAAAGTCTGAGATATTTTGTTTTGCGCTCTTCCAAAGTTTTTTGGGGAACGTCGTACATTTCGCCCATAAAATTAAGATATTCGTTGCCCGTAAGCTTATCGTAAGTATTATGCTCGTCGGGAACGTAGCCTATGGTCATTTTTGCTTTTATAGGGTCTCTTTTTAAATTTATACCGTTTATTTCAATATTACCGCTGTCGGAGTTGAGTATGCCGGTAATCATTTTAATAGTTGTGGATTTTCCCGCTCCGTTAGGTCCTAAAAATCCGAATATTTCACCGTCTTTTACCTCCAAATTTAGTCCGTCGACCGCTTTAACAGGGGATTTTGCATAAGATTTGCTAACGTTTTCGATTTTTAGCATAAAAAAAATTCTCCTTTATTTGTCGTTTTTATTGGGAATATAAATTTTAACATCTTTAAGTTCGTCGGGCAGATATTGCTGGTCAATATAGCCGCCGTAGTCGTGCGGGTATTTGTAATCGTTTCCCGCTCTGTTTGCCGTTTCTCGTGGTAAATTGGAGTCCATTAAGTGAAACGGCACTCTTGCCTTTGGATTGTTTCGGGCTAGCTCCGACGCTTTGCCCAAAGCCACAACTGTGGAATTAGATTTTTTCGCAAGGCTAATATATAAAATCGCTTCCGCGAGCGGTATTCTTCCTTCGGGTAAACCTATGTTTTGATACGCTTTCATCGCGCTGACGGCAATATTTAACGCGTTCGGGTCGGCAAGCCCTACGTCTTCGGCGGCGTGTATTACTATGCGGCGAGCAAGCAGCATTGGGTCGCAGCCTGCGTCGACGAGCCTTGAAAACCAAAATAAAGCCGCGTCGGGGTCGCTGCCGCGCATACTTTTGATAAAAGCGGAAATCATATCGTAATAGTTTTGCGAATCTATAGACATCGCCTTTTTTTGACACGAATCCGCAGCTATTTCTTTTGTGATTACTATTTTTCCTTTCTCGTTCGGCGGGGTGGAATTTACCGCAAGTTCCAGAGCGTTATACGCGTTTCTTAGGTCCCCCGCGCTTATCGACACTATTTGGTCAAGCCCTTCTTCGGTCAATTCTATATCTACGCCCTTAAAACCTTTGGGACTAGTTAACGCTTTTAAAATCCCTTCTTTGACGTCGTCATT
>JAQUSX010000036.1 GCA_028710055.1 Clostridia bacterium
GATGCACAAGCCAAATAACGCAAAAATACATAACTATAAGATTAGCGACGTATTTAGGTTTTAACACTATTCTTTTGCCTGAAAGCAAAAGAGAAAAAATGACTATCGCTGCTATATCAAGTCCGTAAAAAGACAGACCGAAAACGCCTTTGAAAAAATTCGCCACGTCGGCGCAAAAACCAACCAAAGGCGACATAATAAGGCAAAACATAATTAACGACGCTAATGACAAAACCGCGATGTAAACGATTTTATTGATTAAATTTAACGACGGTTTATTGTTTATCTTCGAATTCATTTGTGTTCTCCTTACCCGTTATTATACTATAACCTGTCCGCCAAAGCAATAAGCGGAAAAAATAAAATTAGTTCTATCTGATTTTTTCAACCAAATCAAATCCGTCGACTTTTTTACCGACATAAGCCGACGCGCATTTTCCGCCGAATATTTCATCTATAGCGTTTTTAACGTCTTTTTCGGTAGTATTTTTAATCGCGTCAATGCGTTCCTGAATGGAAAAGTGCGTATCTTTTTTCAACAAATACGAACCGTACGCGTTCATCACCGTCATACTGCTTTCTTGTGCAAGCATCGTGTTGCCGATAAGCTGAGCTTTGCCTATATCGAATTCTTTTTTCGTAAAATATTCTTTGCGGAATTTGTCCATTTCTTTTTGTAATAAAGGTATCAGTTTTTTAAGGTTTGACGGGTTTGTGCCGCAGTAAATTTCCATATAGCCGCAGTTAGAGTACAAAGACGGAAAAGAATATACGCTGTATGCCATACCATTTTTCTCTCTTATTGCTTGGAACAATCTGCTTGACATTCCGCCGCCAAGTATATTAGCGGCTATCGCCGCAGCGGAAGTTTTCGGGTTGCCTAGTTCGAAACCGGGATAAGCTATCGAGATATGCGACTGCTCGACGTCTTTAAACTTGTAATTAAAATCGCTTTTGTAATCGGGAGCTTTGGGTTTATGGATCTTCTCCTTAGAAAAATCACTAAAATGCGATTCAAAATATTTTTCAGCAAACGAACATATTTCGTCAAAATCGGCTTGTCCAGCTATGGTTATTACGGTATTTGACGGCAGATAATATGATTTTTTGTAGTCGACAACGGTGCCGCGCGTGGCGTCATGTATATTTTTCGACGTTCCGACGATTTTTTGCGCAAGCGGCGTTTTGCCGAAAATAGATTCCGCGATAATATCATGACAAACGTCTTCGGGTACGTCCTCGTCCATCGATATTTCTTCTAAGATTACTTTCTTTTCCATTTCAAATTCTTTTTCGGCGAAAGTAGCGTTAAAATACATATCGGAAATCAAATCAAAACCCTTTTCGAGATATTCGCTCGCAGTGCGGGTGTAATAACAAGTAGTGTCTTTTGAAGTATAGGCGTTTATTTGTCCGCCCACTGCGTCGATTTCTTCGGAAATGTCCAAAGCAGTGCGTTTCTGCGTGCCTTTGAATAAAAGATGTTCGATAAAGTGCGAATAACCGTTATATTTTTGAGTTTCATAGCGACTGCCCGTACCAACTAAAACGCCGAAACTTACAGTATATAAACCAGGCATTTTTTTAAATACCAGACGCAATCCGCTGTCAAAACGTTTGTAAAATTCTGTTTTCATCTATGCTCCTTAATAATTTATATTTTCCCCTACCGTCACGATTTCAAAATTGTTTTGGCGGCAATAATCGATAATCATTTGCAAGGCTTCCACGGTACTGTCTGTCGGATGCATCAAAATAAGGTCGCCGCCGCTAAGACCGTTGGTCGCCCGAGAATAAATTAAATCCGCGTTTTGGTCACGCCAATCTATAGTATCTTTGCTCCACATTACCGTGGCGTACCCCAGCGAATTTGCGTTAATCACATTGCGCTTGTCGTAATCGCCGCTTGGCGGAGCAAACAAATTCATTTCTATGCCGCATATTGAAGAAACGAGATTGTGCGTCGACGTTATCTCGGAAATGTCTTCGGCGTCTGATAAACCCGAATGATTTTTGTGATTATAGCCGTGGTTGCCGATTTCGTGTCCGCGGGCGACGATCTTAAAGAAAATCTCGGGATTGTTTTTAACCCACACCCCTCCCACGAAAAAAGTGCATTTGATATTGTTTTGGTCGAGTATATCCAAAATCTCTAGAATTTGGTCGTTGCCCTGATAAACGTTAAACATCAGCGATATTTTGTTGCTGGATTTATCGCCGTTGTATACCGCTCCTTGCTGAGTAAAAGCGTTGGTCGCACCGCCCGAAAAAGCGAATATAAAGACGGTCACGACTATTATGACTATTATAGCATTAGAAACGATATTTACAAAGATTTTTTCTTTAATTTTCATTACTTTCCCCATATTTATTTATGATTTTTTTCTTGTCAATATGAAAAGAAAGAAGTCCGTTAAGAATTAATCTAAAAAACGCTTATACCAATAAATTTTGCGACAAAAAAGCGACTTTCAAACGGAAAGTCGCTTTTAATTAAATTATTTTAAAGTTTTTGAACAAGTTTTAAATCGATTCTGCCTTTATCGTCGATTTTGATAACCTTAACTTTTACCTTGTCGCCCATATTTACGACGTCGGTAACCTTTTCAACTCTGTCTTTTGAAAGTTTGCTGATATGAATCATACCGTCTTTGCCGGGAGCGAGCTCTACGAACGCTCCGAAATCAAGTATGCGTACGACTTTTCCGTCAAACTCGTCGCCGGGTTCGGGGTCTTTCGCGATAGCCAATACGATGGATTTTGCTTTTTGAGCCATTTCGGAATCGGGTGTAGCGATAAATACCGTGCCGTCGTCGGCGATGTCGATTTTTACGCCTGTATCTTCGATAATTTTATTGATAACTTTTCCGCCGCTGCCGATAACTTCGCGGATTTTTTCAACGTCGATACTGAAAGAAATAATCTTCGGAGCGTATTTTGACAAATCTTTTCTAGGTTCGGGTAAAACTTCAAGCATTTTGCCGAGTATGTGCAAACGACCTACTCTCGCTTGTTCCAAAGCAGTTTCGAGTATTGCTCTGTCGATACCTTTAATCTTGATATCCATTTGAATAGCCGTGATACCGTTTTTCGTACCCGCTACTTTAAAGTCCATATCGCCGAAAAAGTCTTCAATGCCTTGAATATCGCTCAATACGACTACTTTTTCGCCGTCTTCGGATTTCATAAGACCCATAGCTATACCTGCGACGGGAGCGGAGATAGGAACACCTGCGTCCATGAGTGACAACGTGCTGCCGCATACGCTCGCTTGAGAGGTGCTGCCGTTACTGCTCAATACTTCCGATACCGTACGGATAGCGTAAGGAAATTCCGCTTCGCTGGGTAAAACGGGTTCCAAAGCTCTTTCCGCCAAAGCTCCGTGTCCGATTTCTCTTCTACCGGGACTTCTAAGCGGTTTTGCTTCGCCCGTGGAATACGGCGGGAAGTTGTAGTGATGCATATATCTTTTGAAAGTCTCGTCGTCGTCAAGCTGTTCGAGTTTTTGCGCTTCCGATATCGTGCCTAGAGTGCATGTTGTCAAAACCTGCGTCATACCGCGGGTAAATACCGCACTGCCGTGAACTCGGGGCAAAACGCCCGTTTCACACCATATAGGACGAATTTCGGTTGTTTTTCTGCCGTCGGGACGAATGCCTTCGTTTAAAATTCTGTCTCTGATTTTCTTCTTCGTCATTTTGTAAAGAGTTTCGGAAACGTAAGGCAAAATGTCGGGATTATTTAGCTCATAATAATTTTTTACCGTTTTTTCAACATGGTCTTGGTTAATTTGACGTTGTAATCTGTCAAACGTTGACAAAGCTTCGGTAAGCATTTGGTCAGCGTAATCCTTAATTGCGTTGTAATAATCTTCAGGAATTTCGTGCAAATTCGGAATAATTTTTTCTTTTCCTACTTCTTTTGCGATAAATTCAATAAATTCACATTGTTTTTTGATTTCTTCGTGACCGAACATAATAGCTTCAAGCATTTCTTTTTCGCTGATTTCAGAAGATCCCGCTTCTACCATCATAACGGCGTCTTTTGTTCCGCTGAGGTTAAGATTTAATTTGCTTTTTGCTTTTTGTTCATTGTTGGGGTTAATGATATATTTTCCGTCCACATAGGCTACGACAACCGAGCCTGTAGGACCTGCAAACGGAATGTCTGAAATAGCCAAAGCGATACTGCTGCCCATCATGCCGTAAACTTCGGGCTGAATATCGGGTTCTACCGACATAGCCGTAGCTACGACTGAAACGTCGTTCAAAAATCCTTTCGGGAAAAGCGGACGAAGCGGTCTGTCGATAAGACGTGATGTCAATATAGCTTTATCTGTCGGTCTGCCTTCGCGTTTTTTAAAACCGCCGGGGATTTTTCCGACTGAGTACATTTTTTCTTCAAAGTCTACTCCCAAAGGAAAATAGTCTATACCGTCGCGGGGTGACGGAGCAAGAGTTGCGTTTACGAGTACTGCTGTTTCGCCGCAGCGCACCAAGCACGAACCGTCAGCTTGTTCCGCGTATTTGCCCACTTCAACGGAAACTGTCTTTCCGCCGATTTCCGTTTGGAATACGTGATATTCTCTGTTGCCGATGCGTTCTTTTTTGTTTACAAATTTAGTCAATTTTTGTTACCTCCATTCTCTACCAAAAAAAGGGCAGACCCATGTCGCCCCTTTTAATTATTATTGATTATTTTCTCAAGCCGAGTTTCGCAATCAAAGCTCTGTATCTTTCGATGTCCTTAGATTTTAGATAATCCAGTAAGCCTTTTCTTTGTCCGACCATTTGAAACAAACCGCGTCTGCTGTGATTATCTTTTTTGTGTGTTTTCAAGTGTTCGGTAAGATGATTGATGCGGGCGGTGAGCAAAGCCACCTGCACTTCGGGCGAGCCTGTGTCGCCTTCTTTGACGGCATATTCGGCTATGATTTGCTGTTTGTTAATGATTTCAGTCATTATTTTTTCCTCCATTATTTTGTTACGCCGAAAACGATGTATCACGTCGGAGAGTCGTGAAACTTCGTAAACGGACTAGGCATTTATATTATCACACATTTACGCAAAAGTAAACCGTATGAAAATAAATTAAATTTAATATAAAAGTTATTCGGGCTTTTCTTCCGTTGTTTCTGCGGTTTCAGCGGTGCTTTCTTCGTCTTGTTTTTTAGCTCCGCGTTTCTTTTGCTGATAATCAGCGGGTTTTTCCATTGTGGACTTGCGTGACAGCGTAACGCGTTTATTTTCAGCGTCAAATTCCGTAATTTCAACGTCTATCATATCGCCGATTTTTAACGCTTCGTTAATGTCTCCAAGCCATTCCCAAGAAACGTTAGAGATATGCAAAAGTCCGTCAATACCGTCGTCGAGTTCGATAAACGCGCCGAACGGAAGTATGCGAGCGACTTTGCCCTTAACTACTGTGCCAACGGGAAATTTTTCAGCGGCAACAGCCCAAGGATGCGGTTGAAGTTGTTTGAAACCGATTGAAACTCTGTTTGCTTCACGGTCAAGTTTTAATACTACGAATTCGTAAGTTTTGTTAAGCTCAAGAACTTCAGCGGGATTTTTTATGGGATTCCACGATAAATCGCTCAAATGAGCCAAACAATCGAAACCGCGTACGTTTACGAACGCGCCGAAAGGAGCGAAACGCAAAACTTTGCCTTCAACAATTTCGTTTTCTTCGATATTGTTCCAGAAATTGTCTTCTTTTTCTTGTTTTTCTTTAAGTAAAATTTCTTTTTGGCTAGCGACGATTTTTTTCTTATTATCGTCTACTCCGTCGGGCAAAGCTACCAAACGCAGCGTTTTTCCAACGTATTGTTCCAAATTTCTGACGAAACCGGCGCGGATTTGCGAAGCGGGAACAAAAACGGTGTAGCTTCCAAGCTTGGAGAGCAAACCGCCCTTTACCGCCTTTATCATCGCCAATTCAAAAACGTTGCCGTCTTTGATACCGTCTACCAAAGCGTCGTCTTTATAAAGCAAATCTATTTCCTTTTTTGATAATGTGACTCTTTTGTCAGTGCCGATAACTATACATTCGATAGTATCGCCGATTTTTAGATTGTTTTTTACTTCTTGAAAATCACCTTCAAGAATAAGTTCTTCATTGGGAACGAAACCGTCGCCCTTAGAATTTGGAATTGTTACCGAAACACCGTCATCGTGCTTCTGAATAACTGTGCCTTTGATCTTTTGACCCTTGCGGAAAATTCTCTTAGCGGGTATTTTCTCCACTGCCTGAGCAAATTCCTCATTGACTTCTACAACTTGTGCGTTGTCTTTTGCTTCTGCAAACATTTTCGACAAAACCTCCTCCATCAACTCCGTTGGAGTTGAAGCTCCTGCGATTAAACATATTTTTTCAAAATTTGACAGATTGGGAATTTCACTCGCATTCTCAGCAAAGACGACGTTCTTGCAGCCTTTTTTGGCGATATCAAACAGTTTGTTTCCGTTACTGCTGAGCTTGTCGCCGACGACTACCGTGCAATCGCATTTTTTGGGAATGTTTTCCGCAAAATTCTGTCTGCCTATGGTAGTATAACAAATTGTGTTTAATACGACAAGTGTTTTTACCCCATCTGTCAAAAGATTTGCCAACGATTTTTCTAACAAAGTGTGATTAAAAGTGGTTTGGAACATCACTAAAACTTTTTCAAAGCAAGTTAAATCGCACTTGGTATTGCCGTCTAAAATAATGGCGGAATTATTACACCAGCCGTTTAT
>JAQUSX010000037.1 GCA_028710055.1 Clostridia bacterium
ATCTAATTAAGAAAAATTTTGATAAAAAACAAAATTTCTAGCTATTCCTTTAAACTAAAATAATTTTATATCGGCTTTTTAAGCTGTTAAAATTTAACTTAATTGATAATTTTTTTACGGATTTTTAATATTATCAAAACTTAAAAATTCTGTCGTTTAAAAATTTTTTGCTTTCTTATTATAAACGACGTATTAAAAACACGCAAACATTATAAAACAAAAATATAAAAAAATGACTTTTTTCATAACAAAAAGACGAACCGAAAAACTCAGTCCGTCTTAAAAATTATTAAGCTATTATTTTAGTTAAAAGTTTTTCACTATTAGATTGAAACTTACTTCACTTGAGAGAGAATGTCTTTGCCTGTAAGATAAGCTTCAAACCAGCCCGTAAGGTCCACTCCGTAGACGATTGAAAAGCCGTCTATCATATCCTGCGCCGAAGCGATTTCCAGCTTGTTGGTATCTATATAACTAAGCAAGGCTTTTTTGAATCTCGCTTCACCCATCGTGTCATATAGGTCGTAAAACATCAAACAGCCTTTTACGTAAGCGGCGTAAACGTATTCCTGTTCGGAAACAAACTCATTCAGCGGCTTTTGCATAGACGTATCGAAAGTATTTAGATAACTTGAAAGCACATCTACATAAGTGGTGTAAGATTTCATCATTGTAGCTATTTCCGTTTTCATATCATATCCGTACTCGGAATGAGCATCAAAAAACATCAAGGTTACGAATTCCGTTAAGCCTTCGTCCATCCAAGCGTCGCGGTACTGGTCGTTTCCGACAAGTCCGTAAAGCCATTGATGCGCTATTTCGTGCACAATGCTCCATTGATAATCCTCATTTTCCTGCTCCGCCGAAACCATCACCAATCTCGGGTATTCCATTCCGCCGAAACAAAAATCAGCTTGCGCCACGGTTAAAGTCGGGTATGGATACGCTCCGAATAGGTTATTGAAATATTCCAAAGCCTGCTCGCATATAGCTGCGTTTTGTTCGTAATTTTCATCGTCAAAATATAAATAAGTCAAAGTTGTTTTGCCTGTTACTTTTTCTTGAGCGGTATAGTTTTTGCTTAAAATCAAGGCAAAATCACGCACGCTTTTCGCCGCATAAGTTCTTTTTACCCCGCCCGTTATTTGCTCGGTAAGTATCAAGTCGCCGCTGGTGCCAACAACGAAATTTTCGGGAGCAATTAGTCCTACTTCAAAATTCGCCATTTCGCTGATAAACGGATCGCCGTTGCAGCAGTAGCTGTCGGTCAAAAATTCGCCGTTTCTAATGACGCATAAAATCGGGAAAAAATTCCCCATATTGACGGTATTGTCGCCGTAACCGAGCCTATGCTTAATATTAGCGAGTTGTATTTCAAAAATCATTTCCACTTCCACGCTTTGACCGGGATACAGGCTTTTGCCCAAAGGCACTTCCAAAATATCGTTATCGTCACCGCCTATCGAATAAGCGGCGTCAACGCCGTCAACGCTTATTTTGTCAAAATTTATTTCGCCGTAACTGTAACCGTTTACATATGCTTTCACTTTTTGATTTTGCGCTACTATAGGCATCGGCGCGTCTTGACGGTATGCGTTGGCAAAGATATGAAATTTTAACACGTCAAAAGTGTTTTCAGTATCGTTTGTAAAAACAAAAGTCTCCACGCCCGATATTATTTGGCTCTCTTCATCATATGAAAGCTGAATAATGTATTTATTAAGATTTTGACTCGCTTTATCGATATAGTCGCCGCCGCACGCAGCCAAACATGACAGCGCAAAGACCAAAACGAGAACGACGCAGATTTTTTTATTCATAATACTCCCCGCTATATTTTCTACTTATTTATATGACGGATTTTGTCGATATATGATTTGCGCTTGCGCGGAGGGTAAATATGATGTAAAATTATTAAAACAAAAATTCACGGAGGGCGTATGCGTACTTTTATCGCTTTCAAACTTCCCGAGCAGACTCTCGACAATTTAAAAAAGATGCAGGACAGCTTAAAGCAGCACGCCGACCGGGGAAATTTTACTCCGAAAGAAAATATGCACCTTACCGTTAGATTTTTAGGCGAGATTGCAATAGACACGGCACAAAAGGTAATGAAAATAATGGAAAGCTTGTCGCGTTTTCCCGCAGTTGAAATGAGCCTCCAGCAAGTTTCGACGCTAAGAGCCGCCGACGTTGTCATAGCGAAGCTTAAAAGTCAGCCTCATTTATTTGATATTGAAAAGCTAATTACGGAAGAAACGTATAAACTGGGTATTACTGGCGAACGCAGAATATACACCCCCCATATTACGTTGATACGCAGATACCGTTTCAAACTGCCTTTTACCGAAGTGGTCAAAAACGTTACCGTTTACAACAAGCCTTTTATCGCAGACGAAATAACTTTATTTGAAACGCAATTTAACGACGGCGCGCCCGTAAGCTACAATGAGCTTTATTCCGTAAAACTCAATAAACAACAATAAAAACTAAGCTAACTATATAAATCAAGCAAACTTTGGAATTACAAATTTTAATACCCTATATAATAAAGATAAAGATAATCGTAATTTTTAAGATAACGAAAAACCGTTTCCATAAAAGAAACGGTTTGTTTTTTATTATTGATTTTTTTATAAATTCTTCAAAACCTGTTGGACGAGACGCATATCGCATTTTCCCGCGTAGTTTTCTTTAAAATGTTTCATAACGGCGGGCAATGAATTGTCTGGCAGCGACAAGATAACGTCTTTTATTTCTTTTTCGCTCATTAGTTTCGGCATAAATCCGTCCACTATTACGGCTTGCTCGGCAATAAGTTTTGCGCGCTGCTCGTTGCCTACTTTTTCGTAACCCTCTTTTTCTTCCACAAGCTCTCTTGCCGTTTTTTGCAAAACCGCCACCACGTCCGCTTCGGTTATTTCTTGTTTTAGTTCGCGTTTGCTTATTTCGCAAAGTTTAATTTTGTTTAGGACAACGCCCAAAATATTTCTGGCGTTTTCGTTGTGGTCGCGCAACGCTTGTATGTTCGCCTTTTTTATTTCGTCAAGTATCATTTTTTATACTGCCTCCTTAGGTTTTGTATATCTGCAATCGGTTACGCAGACAAATTCTATTTGATTTGAAAAATATTCTTTGAGCTTATCGTGCGACATTCCCTCGTCCAAAACGATAAACTCTGTCTTCGCTCTGCATTCGGACGGATAAGTCAAGCGTAAAGCCACATAAATAGCTATTTTTGCGGATTTATCTAGATTTTCAAAAGGTATTTCTTCTTTGTCGCTAATAGCGGTCAATCCGCCTTTATATTTCAGCTTGAATCCCGTCATATCGCGCAAAAGTTCGTTAGCCTTGCGCAAAAAGTCGACGACTTCTTTCGGCGCAAAATCCGCTTTTTCCTGCATCTTTTCATGAGCCGTAGTCGCCGCGGCAAAAGCAGTCAAAAGCTTATCATGCGTTTCTTTTGCTCTTTCGAGGTCTTTATTAGCGATTTCAAGTTCTTTTTTAGCTTGCTTTATGCTCGCGAGCAGCACCTTATCCACAGGAGCCGTTTCGCTCACCAAACTTGCCAAATGTTTTATTCTTTCTTTTAACGCCTCGACAGTCTTGTCGTACTCCGCCACCGTGGCGCGGGTTTTTTGAAGATCCTCGTCGGACAAATCCGCAACGCTTGCCACCCATTCCGCTTCCACGTTATTGGCAATAAATTCCTGCCGCAACTCTTCTTTTAATTTTTGGTATTCAAAATCTTTGTTTTCTTTGAGCCACATAAGCTGCTTAAAAGCTACTCTTTTGTCAAGCAGTTGAGTTTCTATAGTTGTTTTGCTGCCTATAAGCATAGTTACGTCAGCATTGCCTTCACGCTCGTCAAATTTTAATTGCTCCAAAACTTTTTCAACTTTGCCACCCGCAAGCTTTTCGGTTTGTTTGTGGGCGTACTCGATTTCGCGTTCGTTTACCTTAATGGTTTTTTCCGTTTCGGTAATAAGCTCTTTTACGCGGTTGATTTTGATATCTATTTCATCTATGCGTCCCAAAGCCGTTTTTTGTTTTGCGTAAACGGTAGCCAGACGTGCGGCGATATCGCTAAGCTCGTTTTTTGTCTGCTCGTTTAGGTGCATCATACTTTCCACGGTGCCTTGTTCGCCGTCTATTATCGAGCGCGCATCGGTCATCTGTTTCAAACGGTTTTGCGCTTCGGACAACCTGAGTTTTGCGTTATCAACGCTCTTTTTTATTTCTTTAATTTCCGTTTCGGTTCGCACGCTGTCGCCGCTTATTTCCAGTAGATAATTAGTGCCTTTATCAGTCTCGATTGCCCTTAGATAATTCGATACGGTTTCGTTGGTGTTTTCGTGTATCAACTGGTTGTAATGGTCGATAATATTTCGTTTTTCTTCATTTAACGCGTTTATCTCGGACTGATTGATATCGATATGCCGCTGTATTTCGTCAACCGCGCCCGATATTCTTGAAGACAACTCTAACGTTTTTTGCTTTTCTTGGATTCTTATTCTCAAAGCGTTTTCCAAAGCTATAACTTCGTCATCGTTCAAATCGTTTTCCACCGCATAAACCGCGGTAGCGTCCTGATATATTTTTTGACTGTTTATAAGTACCTGACGCTTAAATTCCTCGCCTTTAATCATTCTGGTTTTACTTAATTCTTCTTCCAGCGCGTCGCAAGACTGCTTGATGCCCGTGAGCTGATAATTGGCATTTTCTCTCGCACGATAAAGGTTGCGCAATTTTTCTTTTAATGAAGTGTTAATGACGTTAAGTTTTTCAAGTTTAAAATCAATTACCGCCATAATGGTTTCTCTTGCTTTATACGGGGAAACGGCGTGATCCAAGTCCAAAATATTTCTTAGCTGCCTTGTTTGAGTGACAAGCAGTTTTTCTCTTGAATCTATTTGATTTTCTTTGACCGTTATTTCCGCTTTGTATTTTTCAACCTGCGATTCAAGCTCGTCGATTTTTGCGTTTATGCGCACGGATTCCATCAAATCCGCAAAACCTTTATCTGGGTCGCTAAATTCGTCCATATTCGCTTTTATTTCAGCGATAGCGTCGTCCAGCGAATTAAGCCCGTTTTTGAGCGTTACTTTTTGCGCTTCAAGTTCGCCTATCTGCGTATTTAACTTCGTTAGGTTTTCGCTAAGTTTTGTGTTTCTCGCGGTAAGGTCTTTTGCGCGCGCAAGCTGATTTTCCAAGGCTTGCGTGTTCACTCTGTTTGTAATAATTTTATATATAGCGCGTTGTTTTTCGTCAAGCTGCTTAGTTACCGAAGAGTATTCGTTTTCATACCAATCAAGCTCTTTTTGGCTTTCTTCGCATTGCGTCGTAAGGTTTTTTAGCTGGTCGTTTATTCCGTCAAGAATTTTAAGTTTCGGCACGATAAAAGCCACGTTGTCATAGTCGATAAGCTGCTTGCGCTTTGTGTCAATAAACTCTTTTTTTGCCTCTAATTCTTTAAGCTGGTCACGGGCTGCGGCAAGTTCTTTCGTAAGACCGTAACTCGCGCTCTCGGCAAGCCGATTTTGAAGTTCCACAAATTTTGTTTTAATTTTGTCGGCTACGTCTTGTCTTAATTCCAAGTCCCCAACAGCAAACTCTATATCGCGCTGGTTGACTACAAGCGTTTCTTTTAGCTGTTTTTCCAGTTCTCCCTGTTTTGCTATTATTGATTCGTTAATTTTCGGGAATTGCGAAAAATCGCCGTTGTCGGAAAACTGAGAAAAGCTTTCCGTCGTTATAAAACAGCGATTGAGTATTTCATTTGGGTCTCCGCCCAAAATAGCGCGCAGATACGGAGGCACGTCCTTGCCCGTAGCCGCCTCTATCATTTTATTTTCATTGTCAAGTTTTCTTACCGTAAATACCGTTTCGCCGTCTTTTCGTCTTTTTATTACGTTATAAACGACGTCGCCTTCCAAAAAATCTACGGAAATGTCAAAATTCCCGTAATCTATTCCGCTAAAAACGTCCTTTAACAAATACATCAAAACCGCGCCTCTATTTGTCACTAGTTTTGCGCTCTCGTTTAAATCGCCCAGCGTAAATTTGTAGGCTTCTTTAGTATTCGGATTTTTGGCTTGAACGTTGACAAGTCTCATCTATATTTTCTCCGATTTACATTTATAATTTAAATGTAATGTTTCTCTTGTTTTTGACTCTCTTATATGTTAAAATTTAGTAATGCGAATAAGCCTGTTACAAATACGAGGCTATTCTTCATTATTGTAATATAATTTACTAAAATAATCAATACTTTGAGGTAAAAATGCATTTTTGCGAACTTTCAGTCGATACTAACGGGTCTTCTTATACTGTGGTAGAAAACGCTTTTATCACGCAGTTTATGCCCGATGCGCCCCCGCGCTATACAGAAGTCTATCTTTACGGACTTCTGCTTTGCTCGCGCCAAAACGACAATTCGCTGGAAAATATCTGCGCCGCGCTTAATCTCACACCTATTGACGTTAAGACCGCGTTTACATATTGGGAAGAACTGGGCTTGGTTTCGGTTATCGGCGCGGATGTGTTTAGAGTCGTATATATGCCCATAAAAACTTCCGTGAGTTTGCTCAAAAAAGTAAAACCCGAAAAATATTTCGATTTTAATAAAAAAATTCAAAATGTTATCATAGACCGTATGATTTCCGTAAA
>JAQUSX010000038.1 GCA_028710055.1 Clostridia bacterium
CAAAGGTTTGAGAAGGCTTGCCGAATTGTCAAAATGTGAAAAACCTTATACCGCTTACGATATCGCGTTAAAAATCGCTCCAAAAATAAACGCGGCGGGGCGTATAGGCGACCCGAGCCTGGCTTTGGCGGTGCTTCTGATGCAAGATTACGTTGACGACTTAGCGGTACAGGAACTATTACGCGCGAATGAAGAACGGCGCAATTTGGTTGAAGAAGTGGTGAACGAAGCCGAAAAAATGCTTTCCGACAAAGAATTTATGAGCGACGGCTTGATATATCTGTACGACGACGAATGGAAAAACGGCGTATTGGGCATTGCCGCAAACCGCTTTAAAGAGTCTTACGGAATTCCCGCGGTCTTTATGACGCGCGACGGCGAAAATTACGTCGGCTCGGCAAGGGGCGTCGACGACGTCAATCTTTACGAGCTGTTTAATTCGGTTTCAGATATATTGGTAAAATTCGGCGGACACAAAGCGTCGGTCGGTTTTACGGTAAAAAAAGAAAACGTTGAAAAACTTAAAGACGAGCTTGTGTCGGCGTTAAAATCCGTAGAACACAGCGATTGCGCCGTAAGTTATTACGACCTTGACTTTGACTTAAAATATTTGGTAAAAGAAAATTACATCAAACTTGAAATATTACAGCCGCTTTTGCCTAATGACAAAGTAGTTTTTCACGTCCGCGATTACGCGAAAATTGCCACGCTGTTTGGCGCGGACAAGAATCATCTTAAAATTACGCTTAATTGCGGCTTGGAATTGAAAGGATTTTACCGCTTTTACCCGTATTACGACGCTCTTAATGCGGGAGGCGAATGTGAAATATTATTCAATCTTGAATACGATTCATACTCAAAAAGAGTCGTCGGCATTATTAACAACATATTACTCAAAAATTCTTTGCGGTTCGAAGATTTGTACACGCAAAATCTCATTGGCCGTCTTAATAAAAGACAAGGGGAACTGATAGACGAAAAACAGGCGAAAAAAATCTTAAAAAAAGTCGGCACGCTCGCTGTTTTTTCTTCGTATGAAGAATACGAAAAAGCGTCGACTGTTTTCGATTTTTCGGCGTACAGACCTTTTTTCTTTTCGCAAAACATTTTTGTCGATAATGCGGTGTTAATTTCTCCTATCGACGAGGATTCTTTCCGCCGTTACGCTAACGTAATCGTTTTCGGCGAATACGGGGGCTTTTGTCCGACTTACGCTAATCCGCACAGTCTTTTTCAACTGGAGCCAAAACTCCCCGCTTGCTTGAATTTACGGCTTGACAGGGCTGTATGCGCCTCTGTTTACAAGGCGTTAATGGAAAACGCGAAAGCTGTCGATATGAAATCGCTCTTTATGAAACTAAGGCTAATTGATATAAATTATTCTCAGTTTATCGCTGCGGTCAAAGTATTTGAAGAGCTTAATTTAGTGAAGTTTAATACGCCGTTTTCATATGAAATAATGCAGTCTGACAAAACCGATTTAACTAATTCCGACACTTTTAAACTGTTTAATAAAGTTGATTAAACAGTGGTTGATGTGATATATTAAATTTATGGAAAAAATTCAGGAAACAACAGAAAAATTACTGGAAAATCTCAAAAGCAAGGCGAGATATTATTACCAGCGCGATTATGACTTGATTATGGACGCGTACGATTACGCTGCCAAAGCCCATTCGGGACAATTTCGCGCCAGCGGAAACGAGTATATCACTCATCCGCTTCAAGTCGCCGATATTCTTATGGACTTGGGAATGGATTCTGCCGCCGTCTGCGCCGCGCTTTTGCACGATACCGTTGAAGATACTGTTGTGTCCGACGAAGATATAAGAAAAAAATTCGGCGACGAAATAGCGGACTTGGTCAAAGGCGTCACAAAACTTGAAAAACTGCATTTTAATAACGCCGAGGAAGAACAAGCCGAAAATATCCGCAAAATGTTTTTCGCTATGTCGAAAGATATTAGGGTTTTGTTTATAAAACTCGCGGACAGACTTCACAATATGCGGTCTTTAAGTTATCTCACAAAAGAAAAACAGATAAATATGGCGAAAGAAACCCGAGAAATTTACGCTCCGCTCGCGGGCAGACTGGGTATTTCGCCCGTAAAATGCGAATTAGAAGACCTTGCGCTAAAATATCTCGACCGCGAAAGTTATGATTATTTGGCGAAAAATATCGCGTTAAAGAAAGAAGAGCGGCAAGCTCTCGTCGACAGCGTAATAGCTGAAATTTACCGTATATTGGAAGAAACGGACGTAGAAGAACCTGAAATTTCGGGGCGGACGAAACATTTTTACAGTATTTACAAAAAAATGCGCAGTCAAAACAAAACGCTTGACCAAATATACGATATGACTGCAGTTCGGATTATTGTAAATTCCGTAAAAGACTGCTATACCGTGCTTGGCGCAATCCACGCGCGCTGGAAACCAGTTCCGGGACGTTTTAAAGACTATATTGCCGTGCCGAAGCCGAATTTGTACCAGTCTTTGCACACGACCGTCATTACCAACTTCGGCGTGCCTTTTGAAATACAAATCCGCACGCACGAAATGCACAAAATAGCCGAATACGGTATCGCGGCGCATTGGAAATATAAAGAAGGCGTAAAGGGCGTTACGGAGCTTGACGACAAGCTTACTTGGGTGCAGGACGTCTTAAATTATGAAACCGACCTTAAAGACAGCAAAGAGTTTTTGGATTATATCCGCAAAGATATAAGCATAAGCAACGAAGTTTACGTTTTTACGCCGAAAGGCGACGTAAGGGCGATAACGGCGGGAGCGACAGCATTGGACTTTGCCTATATGATACACAGCGAAGTAGGCAACCGCTGCGTCGGCACGAAAGTTAACGGCAAAATCGTTCCGCTTGACAAAGTCATTCAGACGGGCGACGTTATCGAAGTCTTGACCAACCCGAACTCAAAAGGACCGTCGCGCGACTGGTTAAAAATCGTTAAAACCAGCGGCGCAAAAGCCAAAATTCGTCAGTTTTTCAAACGTGAATTAAAAGACGAAAATATAAAAACGGGCAAATCTATGCTCGAACGCGAGGCTAAACGCCGCGGCTATACGCTAGCGGAATTATTGACCGACGAAGCCGAAACAGCCGTTTGCGAAAGATATATGTTTAATACCTTGGACGAGCTTTACGCGGCATTGGGATACGGCGGTCTATCGATAAATCAAGTTATTTTCAAACTTCTTGCCGCAAACGTGGCAAACGGCTCTATTCAAGACGACATACCCATTAGAAAACACAGACATTCCGCAAAGGAAAACAGCGTAATAATAAAAGGGACGGAAGATATATTGGTGCGTTTTTCGGGCTGTTGCTCGCCCGTACCGGGGGACGAAATTATTGGCTATGTTTCACGCGGAAGGGGCGTAAGCGTTCACCGCAAAGACTGTCCCGCAGTCAAAACTTTCGAAAAAGAGCGTTTGGTCGAAGCCGAATGGGCTAAAGAAACAGCCCAAGCGACTTTCAGCGCAACGATTCAAATAATTTCAGAAGATAAAGGAGAAGTTTTCGCTGATATTACAAGAGTTATCGCTAATGAAAATTTGCCGCTTTTATCAATAAACGCCAGAAAAGACCCCAAAACAAAAAACGCCGTTGCTACCATTACCGTTGACATCGAAAACAACGAGCAAGTAGCCGCGTTAATTACAAAATTAAACAATCTGCCTAATACAATCAAAGTTTTCCGTACAACAAAATAGTTTTAAAAAGCATTAAAGTTAGTATTTAAGAAAGATTGAAAAACAAGGATTAAATATATAAGAAATAAAAAATCATAGCCGAATCCTAATAGCTATTGAGCGCAAAAAAAGAGAGTTTTTATGAATATTATTGTAAAAAGACTTCAGCTTGGACTTTTGTTCACAAACGCTTATATTATTACGAATAAAGATACGCGTAACTGCGTGGTTATCGACCCCGCTTTTAATAAAGGCGAATTGAAAAACTATCTTGCCGAAAAAAATCTAAATTTACTTGCAGTGTTGCTTACGCATTCGCATTTTGACCATTGCGGCGGCGTCTACGACATTACAAAAGATAAAAATATTCCCATTTATTGCTCCGAAATCGACGCCCCGATGACTAAGTACGCTTCAAAAAACCGCTTTGGCGATCCCGCCGAAGACTGTGAAGTGACGAATTTTGTGAGTGACGGCGAAACGCTTAATATCGGCGAATTTTCTTTCAAAGTTTTGGCTACCCCGGGGCATACGCCCGGCGGAGTTTGCTACATAATCGGCGATTATATGTTTACGGGCGACACTCTTTTTGCTGGCACGGTCGGACGGGTGGATTTGCCTGGCGGCGATATGGCTAAAATGCAGGAATCTTTGCAAAAAATCAAAAAACTTGACCGTGATTATTTTATTTGCCCTGGTCATCAGGAAACCACAAGACTGCTTCACGAATTAGAACATAATCCTTTTTTGAAATAACTTTACTTAATTATTTTCAAAAGACAATTATGCAAAATAAAGGGGACAATTTTAAATATGTCCGAAATACAAATCTTAAAATTTTATACAAACGAAAACGGTTTTGCGCCCGAATTACTTGACGTTGCGAAACTGTTTTTTTCTCACACCGAATTTTTAACTGTAAATGAGAGTACTATTGCGGACATAGTAGTAAAATCCGAAACAAAAAACTGTGTATATAGCTGTTTTGCTTCATATAACGACGTAAATTTTGATAACAAAATTATATTAAATATACTTTGGACGAAATTAGAAGAAAAAAGATACAAAAAAAGATGTATAAAGTCCGCTTTGTATGAATGTTTAAAAAAAGTTTTTAATAAACAGCCGCCTTGGGGAAGCCTTACGGGCATTCGCCCAGTAAAACTCGCCTATGAAATAGCGGAAAACGAAGATGCCGATTTTCGAGCTGTCTTCGCTGAAAAATTCGACGTTTCACCGTCAAAAATAACGCTGGTTGAGCAGATAATCAACAGCCAAAAAAATTTAAGAACAATTGATGACACCTTTATTGACGTTTACGTTGGTATTCCATTTTGCGTAAGCCGCTGTTCGTACTGTTCATTTACAAGCGGCGTTATATCAAAACTAATAAAACACGTTCAGCCGTATGTAAACAATCTTATAACTGAAATCAAAACGACATTGAGTTTTTTAAGCGAATACGGCTACAAAATTCGCAATGTGTATTTCGGCGGCGGCACACCGACCAGTCTTTCCGCAAGCGATCTTGACTTGATTTTAAGTTGTTTCGATTTTCCCGTAACGGAATTTACCGTTGAAGCGGGCAGACCAGACACGATAGATGATGAGAAATTAAGCGTTTTGGCAAACCACGGCGTCAACCGTATTTCCGTCAATCCGCAAAGTTTTAATCAAGTCACTTTGGACAAAATCGGCAGAAATCATAGCGTAAAAGAAATTTATGAAAAATTTTTCCTCGCGCGAAAGTACGATTTTATCGTCAATATGGATTTAATCGCGGGCTTGCCCGACGAAAACGAGCAAATGTTTCGTTATTCGGTAGACGAGGCGGTTTCGCTTTGCCCTGAAAACATAACTATTCACACGCTGGCTCTAAAAAGGGGAAGTTTGCTAAAAGAGCAGGAAAACTTGACGGCAAACAGCGAAGAAGACGTTATAAAAATGGTGGAATACGCAAGAGAAAAACTAAGCTCAAACGGATACGAGCCTTATTATCTTTACCGCCAAAAATACGTTTCGTCAAATCTCGAAAACGTCGGTTACTGCAAAAAAGGCACTCAATGCAGATACAATATAGACATTATGGAAGAAACGACTTCTATCGCGGCGTGCGGCTGCAATGCCATTTCCAAGCGCGTTTTTTCAGCGCAAAACCGCATAGAACGTCAAGCCAACCCAAAAGACGTAATCACTTATAACAACGATTTACCGCTTTACCTCGCCCGCAAAAAAGATTTATTTAAGAAATAATTTTTTTTGATAGCTATTAACTATTTTTCTAGTAATTTAGTTATATTTTAATGCTTTTGCAAAATTTTTTCGGTTAGAGAAAATCC
Source organism: Clostridia bacterium (assembly GCA_028710055.1). Taxonomy (GTDB): domain Bacteria; phylum Bacillota; class Clostridia; order Christensenellales; family CAG-314; genus JAQUSX01. The sequence goes on from JAQUSX010000038.1 coordinate 6,047, forward strand.
AATACAAAATATACGCTTTTTATAATATTCAAGCGAGTAAACCCTGCAATGACAAAGGAGTAAAATAATGGAAACACAATGGAATGAATTTACTGACAATTATATAAAAAAAGATAGAGAAAAATACGCAAAAAGTGATTTTTCAGTTCCCGTTACAAAACAGCTGGCGAACGGTATAGAAATCACGATTCGCTTAGAAACCGAAAAAGATATAAAAGAAGTTGAAGAACTAACCAAACGCGCGTTTTGGAAGCGCAAACGGATGAAAGAAATTTGCGGCGCGGGTTGTGACGAGCATTATCTTTGCCACACGCTGCGGACTTCACCCGAATTTGTACCCGAGTTAGATTTTGTCGCGGAAACTGAAATTGATGGAGAAAAAATCATCGTCGGAAACGTGATGAGTAGTATGGGCTATATCGAAAACGGCTCGGTCGAGTTGCGTCCCGTGCTTAATTACGGTCCGCTTTCTATTCTG
>JAQUSX010000039.1 GCA_028710055.1 Clostridia bacterium
CTTTTTACATTTACGGTAATTATTATAATCTGTTTTGTTTTGATAAAATCTTTACCGATTGTTATAAATGTAAATATAGGAACAGATGCCGAGATAATCAGAGCTCAATTAGAAGCGAGAGGCTATTATGATCCGATAGTTGTGCAATTCATAAATTACATAAAACGTATAGTTTTGGCAGGTGATTTCGGCATAGGCGTAAATATGCCGGAGTTTCGTAATCAACCGGTTTGGGACGTTTTTGTTGAGAAACTTCCCCCGACTATTCTTATAAACGTATACGTTATGATTATATCGGTTCCAATAGGATTGGGACTTGGTATTCTGGCTGCTCTAAAAAAGAACACCTGGTTTGATCATTTTATAAGCACGCTGGTTATGATAGTAATTTCCGTGCCGCCGTATGTTTACGCATTTTTAATTCAATATACGCTTTGTTATAAATTAGGCTGGTTCCCGCTGACCATGAATTCGGGTTACGATTATGCCTCCTGGTCAATGTTTAGGTCAATGATGCCGCCTGTTTTAGCTTTGTCTTTCGGTTCTATCGCCGGTTACACTCGGTTTTCGAGAGCAGAGCTAACAGAAGTATTAACAAGTGAATTTATGTTGCTTGCACGCACCAAAGGCTTAACAAAACCGCAAGCTACGTTAAGACATGCATTAAGAAATGCTATGGTTCCAATTTTTCCTTCAATTTTAGGTGAATTTATTAGCATATTAGGCGGTTCTCTTATCATAGAAAAAATATTTAGTATTCCCGGAGTAGGAAGATTGATGTTGAATTCGATACTTTCGCAAGACTACGATTTCTTTATGTTATTATCCGCATTCTATGTTTTAGTAGGTCTTACGGCAGGAATTGTTATTGACCTAAGTTACGGATTTATAGATCCAAGAATCAGAATGGGGGCGAAATAAATATGAAAAAACAATATAATTTCAATAAAGATAGTTTTAAATTCGCCGAAAACGTTGAGTTGCACGATCATAAACTTGAAACCAAGCCGCTAAGTTACATGCAAGACGCTTGGATAAGATTCAGAAAAAATAAAGCGTCGGTAGTTGCCGCCGTTATTATAGGAATTTTACTTTTATTTTCCCTGCTTGCGCCTCTCTTTACGCCATATACGGTAGCATATAATGATGCCCGTTACAGATATTTACTTCCCAAAAACAGACTTTGTTATAATTTGGGTCTTGATTTTTGGGACGGATGTAAAGAAAAAGAAGTGACAAAAGAGTTATTTTATTATTATTACAGCATGGGCGTGGAAACCGGTCACAACGCTGTGAAAAACCAAGAATATGAGATGGAAGTCGTGCAAGACGGCACTAAAAAAACCACATATTATCGTTTCAGATTAGATACCTATCAAGCGGTAGGTATGATGTATATGAACCTTACCGCCGAAGAATATGCTAATATTCAAGCATACCAAGACGATACGGGCATACAGGTAATCTATCCTATAACGGTGAAAAGCAAAAGACCCCAAGCAAATCAAGATAACAGCGACGCGAATTTCTGGTACGAAACGGTTATGAGTAACGGTAAAACAATGGCGAGCTTGGATGAAAACGGAAATTATATAGATATCTATCGTCCTTATACGGGTGAATATTATGACGGATACACCAGTTCTGTCAGAGTAGAAGGCGAAGGCGTTTATCTTTATGATTACGCTTTGCCGAATCAAACGGGATATCAAGTAAGAGTAAATTATTACGAATACTATATATACAATCATACCGTTGTGCTGCAAGACGGTATAGGCGAACCGGTATTTATCTTCGGCGCTACGTCTTTCGGTCAGGATATCTTTACATGTCTTGCCAACGGCGGAAGGTTCAGCTTTATGCTTGCGATTATCGTCGCATCGGTAAATCTTTTTGTCGGCGCGATATACGGCGCAATCGAAGGTTATTACGGCGGATCCGCAGACTTAATAATGGAACGTATTTCAGATATTATTTCCGCTGTTCCGTTTATGATTGTTATAACTTTGTTAAAATATCATCTAGGAGCGAGTAGCAATCTCTGGGCTTTATTATTGGCATTCTTCATACAAGGCTGGATAGGTATGGCGGCTCGTGTAAGAATGCAGTTTTATCGGTTTAAAAATCAAGAATATATATTGGCTGCCCGCACGCTCGGCGCTAGCGACGGACGACTTATGTTCAAACATATATTCCCAAATGCTATAGGAACAATAATTACAGGCAGCGTTTTGGTAATTCCCGGTGTAATTTTCTCAGAATCAAATTTGAGCTACCTAGGCATTATTAATTTGAGCGCAGGCAACATCACCAGCATTGGAACGCTGCTTGCAGGAGCGCAACCTTATATGACGTCTTTCCCTCATATGTTGTTCTTCCCCGCAATGTTTATATCATTGTTAATGCTAAGCTTTAACTTGTTTGGTAACGGTTTGCGCGACGCGTTTAACCCGTCGTTGAGAGGTTCGGAGGAATAAAGAATGGAAAAGAAATTAATAGTAAAAGATCTAAGAATATCTTTCAAAACAGTAAACGGTAAAGTGCAAGCTGTCCGCGGTATTAGTTTTGACCTTAATAAAGGCGAAACTCTCGCAATAGTAGGCGAGTCGGGTTCGGGCAAATCGGTTACAAGCCGCGCGATTTTGGGCATACTTGCGGGCAACGCCATAGTAGAAGGCGGAGAAATCATTTATGACGGAAAAGATTTACTAAAAATCTCAGAAGACGATTTTCACAGTATCCGCGGCGACAAAATCGCTATGATATTCCAAGACCCGCTTTCAAGCTTAAATCCTATCATGCGTATAGGTCAGCAGCTCACCGAAGCGATGCTTTTAAAAAATAGAGCGAATAAGAGCGAAAGCAAACGTAAGTTTAAACTTTCGATGGAATTATTGCTTAATAATATGAACGCGGCGACGGCTCAAGAGGGTCATGACAAAGCAGTCATAAACGCAAAAAGAATAAAAGACTTCCAAGACTTCGAATATGTGCATATTGAACACGAACAAAAATACAACGCCGCGTATTCCGAAGCTCAGAACTCGTTGGAAGATATCAACAACCTGTTATTTGAAATAGAAAAGAATGCGGTAAAAGATATTATAAAATCTTGCGCAGAAATCACTCAAGAAGCATCAAGAGTTTTTAACCGTTTTGTTGTTGAAGAAGGCAAAACCGATCTTAAAGAAAAGATTAATGTGCTGAAAAATGCGGCAAAAGACGCTAAGAAACTCAAAAATAACTCAGGCTGTGTTGAAATACTGAAAGATATAAAAGTTATTTTGGATCAAGCGGTTGCACGTCCAAAACCTAATTTCTTCAGTTTGGGCTATTACTTGAAATTCGTTAATCCCGAAATTCCCGCAACGGAAGATACCGAAGAGATTAACCGTATGACCCGCAAGCTGCTTGATGAAAAATTTATGTTGGAATTTATCTCGGAAGCTCAAAAGGGTATCCAACATTCGTTTGATGTTTCTATTGAAAACAAGAAAAAAGCTATTGAAGTTCTTAAAGATAAACGTTCTTCATTTGAACATATTGTCCAACCCATGAAGTTTTATATGCAAGTGGCAAGAGAAATGACGATTGCAGTTGAAAAGGGTATAAACAGATTGGAATTAATTAAAGACAGTAACTCTTACGTTTTCGGTTCAAATTTAAGAAGCGCGATAAATTATTATTATGTTCGTATGCGTAAAAATATCGCGGAAGCAAGTCGTTTTAAAAAGCAAACTGAAAAACACAATAAGCTGACCGCAAAAGGCAAAACGCCTGATTGGACAATAGTACCCGCGGATATTATCGACTTAGACGATGCCCGCGATAATATTTTGAAAATCATTGACAATTTGATCGCGCATAACGAGCAAAAAATACTCAATGAAGGAAACTTTGACAGTTATCAAGGCACGATAGACTTAATAGATTTCTTCAAAGAAAAAGCTTCAGGTTCGGTTTACACGGTAACACCGAAAATGGCAAAACAAACAGCTATAAAACTTATGGAGGAAGTAGGAATACCCGAACCGAGAAAAAGATACAAACAGTATCCGTTCGAGTTTTCAGGCGGTATGCGTCAACGTATAGTTATCGCTATTGCTTTAGCTGCTAACCCCGATATATTGATATGCGACGAACCTACGACCGCTTTGGACGTTACTATTCAATCTCAAATTCTTGAACTAATCAATAATTTGAAAATTGAAAGAAAATTGTCAGTTATCTTTATCACGCACGACCTTGGCGTTGTGGCGAATATGGCGGACAGAATAGCGGTTATGTACGCGGGCAAGATAGTAGAATACGGTACGGCAATGGAAGTTTTCTACGGACCTAGACACCCGTATACTTGGGCTTTGCTTTCATCAATGCCCGACCTTGACACAAAGGAAAAATTGGAAGCTATACCAGGCACGCCTCCCAATATGATTTATCCGCCAAAGGGCGACGCTTTTGCTCAACGTAATAAATACGCTCTAAACGTAGATTTTGAGGAAGAGCCTCCTATGTTTAAGATAACCGATACGCATTACGCGGCAACATGGCTGTTGCATCCGGATGCGCCAAAACTTGATATACCTAAAGTAATTACAGACAGAATTGCAAGAATGAAAGAAAGAGGAGATATGGACGATGCAAAACAATAAAGAAGTTATATTAAAAGTAGAGCATTTGTGCCAATACTTCAAAATGGGACCGACATACGAATTAAAAGCTGTTGACGACTTTAATATTGAGCTAGGCAAAGGCGAAGTTTTCGGTCTTGTCGGCGAATCGGGTTGCGGCAAAACGACTACAGGTCGTACGATTATCAAATTGTACGACGCTACAAGCGGTAACGTTTATTACAAAGGTCAGCGTATAGTCGCTGGTATACGTTCATACAAGGATAAAATAAAATCCGAGAAAAAACGCGTGGAAGACGAAATCGAAAAACTGCGCGAAGAAGAGAAACTCGGCGACAGCGGCGCGAAAGAAAAAATAAAGACTTTAAAACACGAGCTAAGTAAAGAAATCGCTGCACAAAAAGAAAACATCAAGCTCGCGAAAATCGATCAGAAAAAATGTGATAAAATTTATTCTGCAAAGCTTGTAAGCCAGTTAAAAGCTGAATTAAAGGAAAAACGCGAGCAAACTTCCAATCAGGAAGAAATTGAAAAACTTGAAAAAGATTACGCTCTGAAAATTCAAATCGCGAAAAAAGAACGTTTGGTCAATGAAATCCAAATGATTTTCCAAGATCCTATCGCTTCGCTTGACCCGAGAATGACAGTCAGAGAAATAATCGCCGAAGGTCTTATAATAAAAGGTATTAAGGACAAAGAGTATATCGACGAGCGCGTTTGTGAAGCTTTGGAAAAAGTAGGTTTGGTTCGTGAACACGCAAACAGATACCCGCACGAATTTTCAGGCGGTCAACGTCAAAGAATAGGCGTTGCGCGTTCGGTTATTATGAATCCGTCCGTAATTATCGCTGACGAACCTGTATCGGCTTTGGACGTTTCTATTCAAGCGCAGGTAATAAATCTACTAAACGAAGTACGTAACGAGTTGGGCTTAACCATTATGTTTATCGCTCACGACTTGTCGGTAATCAAATATTTTTCCGACAGAATCGGCGTTATGTATTTTGGCAAACTTGTAGAGTTGGCTACATCCGACGAGCTTTTTGCGCATCCGCTCCATCCTTACACACGTTCTTTGTTGTCGGCTATACCTTTGCCCGACCCTGTCTATGAGAAAAAGCGTAAGAGAATAGTCTATAATCCTATCGCTGAACACGATTATTCTAAAGAACAACCGAGTATGCGCGAAATCACGGAAGGTCACTTTATAATGTGTAATACGGAAGAGTTTAACAAATACAAAAAGCAACTCGAAGCTGAAAAAAAATAGAATTTTGCTTTGAAATTTGCTATACTAATTAAATGAAACATTTTTTAAAAAATTACGGAATAACATTTTTGGTTGCGACTGTGGTGTTTGTAAGTTTTGCCGCCGTACGCGGTTTATTTACCGCCACAGACGCCGTAACCGTTTATTATTCATTATCTGACGGCGGAATATTAGCGGGCGTGCTATCCTTAGCGATAGGCTCGCTAATTTTTGTCAGCGAAAAAGGGATTTTTGATCCAATCTCTTATTCTTTTAACAGAATAGCGGCTCAGTTTGTGCCAGGCGTCGGACTATTGCAGCCAAAGCAGGACTATTACGATTACATTTCGAATAGACACACAAAGCATATTAAGGTAGCTCATTTTATTTATGTAGGTCTGTTTTATATGGTTATCGCTATTATTTTTGCCGTGCTGTACGTTAACGTGAGCGCATAAAGAAATTATACTTTTCATGAGGTATTGATGAATAAAGTGAATTTTATAATTGAACCCAATATAGATTCGGCGGTAGTAGCGGACTCTGTTTTTACAAAGACCCTTACTGACGCCGAAATTTTTAATGATTTAATAAGAAACAATATTATTTTTGAAAAATCAAATATTATAAAAAACGGCGAT
>JAQUSX010000040.1 GCA_028710055.1 Clostridia bacterium
AAAGGCAAACAAAGAGTGGAAGGTGTAGTAATAGCGCAAGTCGACGAAAAGATGCGTCCGATAGAAAGCACAAAACGCTTTGTAGAGTGCGACACGGTGCTGCTTTCGGTAGGACTAATACCCGAAAACGACCTTGTCAGAGATATTGGTATGGAATTTCATCCAAAGACTAACGGAGCGGTAGTAAACGACTTTCGCCAAACGAGCGTGGATGGTATCTTTTCATGCGGAAACGTTCTGCACGTTCACGACCTTGTCGATAACGTGTCTAACGAGAGTATACTGGCGGGCGAATACGCAGCTCGGTATGTAAAAGGTGAATTACCCAAAGGTGAGACCGTTAACGTAATTACTGGTAAAGGCATAGGATATGCTCTGCCGCAAAAAATAGTAAAAGGCGAAGGCGAAGTAAAAATTTTTTACAGAGTCGATAACGTTTATAAAAAGCCTAAAGTGGTTGTCAAATGCGGTGAAAAAACGCTTTATGAAAAGCGTGGAATGATTATGGCGCCGGGCGAAATGGAAAATGTCGTTTTGAATAAAAGCGACATTACGTCGGATATAAGCGTGAGCTTGGAGGTTGACGAGAAATGAAAATGACTTGTATAAACTGTCCTATGGGCTGTCAACTTGAAGTAAAACTAAACGGCAAAGAAGTCGTCGTTACGGGCAACACCTGTGCGCGTGGACTAGCTTACGGCAAGCAAGAGTTTTTACTGCCGATGCGTACGGTCACATCGCTTGTTAAGGTGCGTCAAGGCGGCGTTGTGTCTGTCAAAACAAGCGGACAAGTGCCGAAATCAAAAATTTTCGACGTTTTAGATCAACTGAAAAACATAGTAGTGGATAAACCCGTAAAAATAGGCGACGTAATAATAAAAGACGTTTTAGGTCTTGGCGTCGATATAGTCGCGACAAAAAATATGATATAAAACTTTTTAAAATTAAAATAGTATTGAACAGAAAATTCGTTTATGTTAAGATTTAACAAAGACGAATTTTTTTGTTTTTTGTCGATATTTAAAATAGGAGTGGAAATGAAAAGGCTTATCAACGCGCGCCCCGCATTATTTTGCGCCCTGTATCTTGCCGCAGGTATACTGGGCGGATACGCGATAATAAAAACCGAATACACGCTTTTTCTTTCCGCTGTTTCTATTGTCTTGCTAACGGTTATTTTGACGCTGTTTTTTTATAAAAAAGCGTGGAAACTGGTCATAGTATGCGCCGCTTTTTTTGTTATTGGGTGCGGCATTATAAATATTGCAAAAATTCATAACGACAACAGACTTAATAACGACGGTTACGTTACCGTAACGGGGGTTATTAGCGCGGATTCTATCGAAAATGAAGGATATTGGTCGGTGTATCTGACTAACGCGTACGCCGACGGCAAAAAACTTGACGGCACAGTTTTTCTATTCATTTCAAAAACTATCGGCGGCGAAGATATCGGTCTTGATTACGGCAGCGTACTGACTTTTGACTGCTACCTTAAAAGCGTAAATATTTTTCGCGACGGAGTAGACACATACGCGTATAAAAACGGTGTTTTATATAGAGCCAGCGAAATCGGGATTATTTCCGTAGAAGATGGAGAACTCGGATTATCGGAAAAAATTCAACTTTACATAAAAAACGTTTTTCGTCAAAATATGACCGAAGAAAACGCGGGCATAGCCACAGCGCTTACGCTCGGCGATAAGTCGCTTTTGAGCGCGGACGACAAAGAAGCTTTTCGAAAGTCGGGTACGGCGCATATTTTTGCCGTCAGCGGTCTGCACGTCGGCTTTTTGGCGGGATTGTTCGCGTTTATGGTATATAAAGCAAAACTTGATAAAAAGATTTTGTTTTTATTAGTCACCGCATCGGTGCTTTTTTACGGTTATATAATAGGCTTTCCGCCAAGCGCGACAAGAGCGATAATTATGGTTATTTCCGCGTCTTTATTGAAAACACTCGGTTTCAGGGCGGATATGATTTCGGCAATGTCTTTGTCGGCTATCGTGATACTTGTTATTAAACCGCTTTATATTTTTGACGCGGGTTTTTTGATGTCGTTCGGGGCGGTCTACGGCATAGCCACGCTGACAACTTTGTTATCAAAAACTCTATTTTACACGAAACTGCCAAAAATTTTGAAGCGTGCCGCCGATTGCGTTTTTGTTACGCTTGGCGCGACCATAGGCGTTTTACCCGCTTTGGCAGCTTTTTACGGCGAAGTTTTCGTCCTCAGCGTTATTTCAAACACCGTTATTATACCTGTCGTTTCCGTTGTTTTCGTCTTGCTTCTAGTGGGAATAATGCCGATACCATTTTTTAGTTATATACTTTATTTACCCGACAAAATCATTAGTTTTTTAAGGCAAATAACCACGTTTTTCTCAAAAATACCTTACGCAAACGTAGAGATAAACGGTTTGGGTTTCGGCGCGGTTGCTCTTTTTATCGGGCTGTTTTTAATTTCTCCTTACGTGAATATAAGTAAAAGTAAAAAGTTTTTAGCGGGCGCGGTTTCGGTTTTGTTGACCGTTATTTTAGCGTTTTTGGGCGCTTTGCCGACGTCAAGACAAGCCTCGATTACTATATACGACGTTTATCCCGAAAAAACGATAATCGCCGTTACAGATGAAGAAGTAATAGTTTTTTCATCTTTCCGAGAAAATTACGAATTTACTTTAATAAGCGAATATTTAGAATCCGTCAAGCACGATAAAGTATATTTCATTATAGAAAACGGCGAAAATTTTAACGTTGAGATTTTGACGAAAACCGCGCTCACGTACGGAACCGACACGGTTTATACGTTTAATAATTTCCCCAATATTGACACGGTAAATATACTGACCGAATATGGAATAACAACAACTTATCTTTTTGACAGTATCGGAGAAAACTTGACTTTGAGCCGCAACAGCGGAATAGGATTCGACGGATATTTATTTGAAATCAGCGAAAAAAAAGTTTTGATCGTAGAGCAAATTTACGATACTGTTTTTGGCAGCGAAAAATATGATTACGACTTAGTTTATATAAATTCGCATTTTATTACGGCGTTGGATTGCTTTGACGGGCAGATTATTTCGCCCGTTTATTCCGAAAATTATACAATTAAATCCGCTTATAGGGAAGGGGACTTTACTTTTTACTTTGTCTTTGATAAAATGATTTTGGTCGACTAAAGTATGAATGTAAAATTTATCAATCTAAAAAACGAAATACAAAAAAATTTTTACCCCGTTATTTCTATTGAAGGCGAGGACGCTTATTTGCGCGGTAAAGCTATTGAGATTATACGCGAAAATTTGAATATAGTTTTACCCGATATAAATATTAACAACTTTTCCGACGATTCTTCCGTCGAAGATATTTTGTACGCTTGCGAAAGTTTGCCTTTTGGAAGCGTAAAAAAAATGGTGATTGAGGATTTTTCAAATACCGCTAAAGCCGCTTTTAACTCGGCGGAAAGGGAGCGGCTGCAGAAATACTTCATTAATCCGAATGAGTATTGTTGTTTGGCGTTTGTTACAGCTCAAAAAAACGATTTATTCAAAAGCGATAAAATTTTGACTATAGACTGCGGAAAGCTGGAAAAAAACAGTTTGATAAAATGGGTAAAATCAAAGTTTATTTCGGTGAATAAATCTATTGCCGACGACGCGGCGGAGACGCTAATTGAGTATTGTTTATTCGATATGACGCGAATAAGCGCGGAAACGGAAAAACTTATTTCTTACTCGAATAATATTACCATTGGCGACGTTACCGCTCTGGTACATAAAGATATCGAATATCAAATTTTTGATTTATCGACTTATATCTCCTCAAAAAAGGGCGACGCTGCGCTTGAAACGCTTGAACAAATGTTAAAAAGCGGCGAAGAGGCGACGGGATTACTGGCTTTGCTTTACAATTTTTACAGAAGAATGTATTATATAAGCGTGAGCGCGGATAGCGACGCCGAGATTGCGAATAAACTTAACATAAAAGAGTACGCTATTACCAAAACGCGTTCGGTTTTATCTAAATACACTCCTTTGAAACTAAAAAACGCTCTGGCTTTTTTTGAAACAGCGGAAGTTAATATCAAAAAAACTTGGGGGAAAGACGGCGAACAGCTTAGGATCACCGTTTTGAAATTATTAAATTTGTGAGAAACTTTATGGATGTTATAAAAAAGAATTTTGCTTTATCAATGTGGCTTACCAGAATAATTTTTGTTATCTGCTATGTCTTTGGACGTTGGCTTTATTTGCGGTCTTTTTCCGCATTGATGGGCGATACATTAGTTTACGGTATAAATATTTACGGTACTTTTTGGTTTACTCTTTTAGTAGGAATACTATCGGCATTGTTTTCGCTTTTTATTATAAAACTTTTAGCGACATGGGTTATGCGCGCGTCGGGAATTTACTTTTTGCCCATGAGAGAGATATATTTATTCGTTCTGCTGTTTGTGGCTTTAAAAAATCTTATCGTAGGCGTTTTGTCGTTGGTTTATTACATAGCGCCTGTTCTTATCGGATGGGGGGTTATTGTTTTTGATTTTGTCGCATTGCTTGCGGCGTCGCTCGGATTTTACTTTTTTGTGGACAAACATTACGTTCCAGAGGGTAATCGGGCAAACTTTTTCAAACTAATTTTCACGTTGGTTTTAGCTTTTTCATTATTTAAAATCGTTATTGGAGTGTATTCGCTGGTATGAAAAAAATTATTTGTTTATTTATAATTATTCTGATAGCGATTGCGCCTATGGCCGTTTTTGCCGATAGCTCCGACCAATATTCCGCATACGATTTTTTAAACGATTTTATAACAGAGTGTCCGCAGCGTGTCAGCGGCAGTGAAGGGGAAACTTTAGCCGCGGAATATATACAAAATAAATTTATAGAAATGGGTTATCAAACCGAGTGGCAGGAATTCAGTTTTACCACCGACAGCGGTACTATTAACAGTCAAAACGTAGTAGCGAGAATTTTTGCGCAAAATTCGCTTGGGCAGATTATTATCGGCGCTCATTACGACAGCGTTAACGTCGGTAACGGCGCAAACGACAACGGCAGCGGCGTTGCGGTTTTACTTGACATCGCGCAAAAAATCGCCGATCTTAGTTTGAATTACGACGTTGTTTTAGTTGCGTTCGGCGCGGAAGAAGAAGGTTTTTACGGCTCTTCTCATTTCGTAAACAATATGAGTATGACCGAAAGACAAAGCACGCTGCTTATGATAAATATCGACAGCGTTGCCGTCGGCGACAATCTATACTTTTTCGGCGAAGACAAGGCTACCGCTCTTAACGACAGTCTGGTGGAACTGGCAAACTCTTTTGGATATTCTCAAAAAGCGTACGCAAAACCGCTTTCAAAAGATCTCAATATTATTTACGCTACGACCGATATTCCGTATTACCACACAGGTTACGCAAGCGACAACTTGGTATTTCGTATAGCAGGCATTCCCACAGAGTTTGTTTTTTCGGGAACGTTCGAAAAATACGATTCGTATACCCAAACAGCCGATGTAGATTTTTGGAATATGCACACAGCCAACGATACCTTATTAAGTTTGAATAGCTTTGGAGTTAAAGCGAAAGAAAATATGCAAATTGTGTCCGATACTTTGTTTAATTTCTTGACAAACGATGATTTTAAAGATATCATAATAAATGCTCGCGCAGATATGACTAACGACATTTTTTGGCAAACTTGGCCCGCTTACGTTATTTACGGGGTGCTGCTTTTAGGTTTTTCAATATTCGGATTTTTGTATTTACGCAAACTTAGAAAACTCGATTTACTTACGGTAAATCAGAAGAACGAGAAAAAAGTCTTTGAATCGGCGAGCGTGGAAGATATATACGATTTGAAGTAACTGGGTGTAGCGCAGCTTGGTAGCGCGCTTGAATGGGGTTCAAGAGGTCGCAGGTTCAATTCCTGTCACCCAGACCAAACAAAAAACGCTAATTTTGATATAATGAATATCGAGATTAGCGTTTTTTGTTTACTTAAAATTACAATACCTATGGTATAATATTAAAAAACGGAGGATTTATTAAATGGAAAAAAAGTCTGTCTATATGATTTGCGTATCAATTATTATCGGATTTGTTATTTTAGGTTTGTTTCTGTTTTTCGGTTTAAGCGTTAGTACGCGATACGAAGTGGTATCGCACGGCGACACCTTAATAGTGTTTGATCAAGTAACCGGCGATTACTGGCAAAAATATGTACCGCAATTTTCAGGTCCAACTGAATGGTATAAATATTCTTTTCCAACAGAATAAGCATACCGCCGTTAATACATAAGCGTAAAACGACGGAATCTTCTCAAAGCAAATGGAATAATCAAACAAAAAACGGACGAAATTTCGTCCGTTTTTGTTTTACTTAATTTTTTATTGATATTTAAAATAATTTTTGTAAAACGCTTTGTTTTCCTCGTTTAGCCCTATTCTTATTTCAGGGTTTTTCTCTTT
>JAQUSX010000041.1 GCA_028710055.1 Clostridia bacterium
TTTCAATAACAGAGTTAAATTCCATAAAATCGCTACCTCCCGTAAATAAAAATTTTTGACGGAAATGGCGCAACCCCGAAAAATTCCATTCTTACAAAAAACGCCGCAATAGTATTTTTGCGACGCTTTTATTTTAACATTCTTTTTTATTTTCTATGTTTTCTTTGCCACTTTTTTGCTTTAGATAAAAATAGCTTACAGCGGACTTTCAGTAGTTTATTTATCTTTTTTTTCGCTCATATTTACCGCTACTTGATAAATTTCGTTTTTGTTTACCTTGCGGTCTTTGGCTGTTTTTTTGACCGCTTCGGACTTGTCAAATCCCTTGTCCATATAAAATTTTATATGCTCTTCAATTGACATATTTATAAAAGTGTCGGTTTTATCTCCGTCCACGACAATGACGAATTCTCCTTTTTCCATCTCGATACTAATGTCTTTCAATTCGCCGAAGTAAACGCTTTCATACATTTTTGAAATTTCTCTCGCCACGCAAACCTTGCGCTCGCCCAAAGCGGAATAAAGATATCTCAGGTCGTCGTTCACATCATGCACCGACGAATAAAAAATAAGAGTATGTTTAAGTGGCAGCGTTTCAATTAAACGCTGTCTGTCGATATTTTTCTCGGGCAAAAATCCTACGAAAGTAAACGGAGCGGAAAATCCCGACAAAACGAAAGCGTTAACCAATGCGCACGCCCCCGAAACTACCGTGTAGCTAATACCGTTTGCGATAAGCTCACGTACCAAAATATTACCCGGGTCGGAAACGCAAGGCATACCCGCGTCCGTAATAACGGCTATTTTTTTGCCATTACTAACGTCCGTTAATATGCTTTGGACCGCGCTTTTTTCATTAAATTTGTGATAGGCTACAAGCGGTTTTTTGATTTCATAACGGTTCAATAAAATCAAAGCGTGACGTGTATCTTCGCAATAAATAACGTCTGTGTTCTTTAACGTTTCGATAGCGCGAAAAGTTATTTCGTCCAAATTGCCTATTGGAGTAGCTACAAAATAAACGCTGTACTCAGTCATTTCTTTCTCCATAAAGGTCCGAGACCGTTTTTGTATATTTGCCGTTATCGTCAAAAATAACGATATCGGGCAAGATTTTTAGTCCAAGTCCGCCGTTTTTGCGTCCCCTAATCAACACCAGATTGGGCGTTTGATTTATTCTCGGGCGTATAAAACATATTTCTTTCGGCTCTATCTTATTTTTCGTCATTTCGCAAAATATTTCCGACAGCCGTTCCGTTTGATGCACAAGGTACAGCGAGCCTTTGCTAGTGAGTAACTTTGAAGCCGTTTCAATAAGCTCGGACAAAGTAATTTTTATTTCTTGTCTTGCTATTGCTTTTGTTTCGTTTTCTATGGGCAGTCCCGAGCCTACTTTTATATACGGCGGATTAGATACGACGGCGTCGTAATTTCCGCCCAGTATTTCGTGGCACGTTTTAATGTCGGAATTAAAAATTTTTACCGTGTCGCCTTGCCCGTTCAACTCCACCGTTCGCTTTGACATCTCATATAAAGACGGTTGAATTTCCACAGCGGCAATGGATTTTGGCTTGCTTTTATAGGCAATCAGCGTCGAGATAACCGCGCTGCCGCTGCCAAGCTCCACAACTTTTTTACCTTTGACTTCTTTTACAAAATTAGCTAGTAGCACGGCGTCGGTCGTAAAACGGTACCCGTCCGTTTGCTGAATTATTTTCAGTCCGCCGACTTGCAAGTCTTCTATTTTTTCATTTGGATAAATTACCGTATCTGTCATAAATAGATTTTATATTTTTGTTTCCCCGTTGTCAATCATAAAAAAAGCTGTTCGCATTGTACCTTTTATTTACAAAAAAACAAAAACTCAAACTTTCGCTTTTTTAAAAAGTCGAATTTTCAATTTATATTTATTTGAAAACTTAAAATTGCCACCTAAGTCTGAAAGCTTTGCGTTGCCCTATATAAAAATCTTCCACAATCTTATTTTGCTAAGACTTTAATAAAAGAATAAAAAAAATACCGCTCGGTAATACCGAACGGTGAAAGGTTTATTTGTTAGCCTTCTTTAATCGCGCTAACGGGACATTGAGCAGCGCACGTTCCGCAACTTATGCAAACATCTTCATTGATAACATAACTGCTTTCTCCTTCGCTGATAGCGTCGGTAGGGCAAACGGATTGGCAACTGCCACAGGAAATACATTCTGACGGAATAATTTTGTATGCCATAGAGATTACCTCCTTTGTTCTAACTTTATTGTAGCACTTAAGAGGTTTTTTGTCTAATATTTAAACTAGAAAATAATCTCAATATTTTAATCGATAATGGATTTTATTTCATCGTCAACGTAATCGTCGTCGTTGCTTTGCGCTAATACTACTGTCGTGGTAATATCCTTGACAGCGTAATCTTTAACCTCTTTATCGCCGTTCGGTAAAGCGATAAAAGCCTTTACTCTTTGGCGCAACAGATCCACAGACTGCACGATTCCTTTTCCATCGGGTGTGCCGATTTCCGAGCCTATCGCGGGCATAAATTTTGTGGTCTCCGAATAATGGTCGTTTTCATATTTTAAGCAGCACATCAGTCTGCCGCAAAGTCCCGAGATTTTTGTAGGATTTAGCGAAAGTCCTTGCGTTTTTGCCATTTTTATACTCACACGCTCAAAATCGCCCATATGCTCGTTGCAACAACAAGGTCTTCCACACGGTCCAAGACCGCCCAAAAGTTTGCATTCGTCCCGAATACCTATTTGGCGAAGCTCTATTCTTACTCTAAAAACGCTTGCTAGGTCTTTTACCAACTCGCGAAAATCTACCCTTCCTTCGGCTGTGAAATAAAAAATAACTTTCGTATTGTCAAAGGTGTATTCCATATCGACGAGCTTCATATTGAGTTTGTGCTTCGTTATTTTTTCGGTGGCGATTTCCATAGCTTTTTCACGCTTGCCCAAATTTTCTTTATGCGCGCGCTCATCGTCAGCCGTAGCTTTTCTGATAACAGGCTTTAGCTGTCCGACAATTTCGCCGTCGGGAACTTGTTTTGTGGCAAGCACAACGTTGCCGTATTCCACTCCTCTTATCGTCTCAACGATAGCGGCGTCTCCAGCTTTAAACTCTATACCGTTAGGAGCAAAATAATAAATTTTCCCCACGTCCTTAAAACGAATTCCCACTATTTCGGGCATATATATCTAACCTCCAAAATTTTCAAAATTAAATTGTCAAAAACCATATTAAAATTCACGTAAGAAGCAAGCTCTTTGTAAGCATTTTCAACTATTTCGATGCATCGCAGTGCCGCCTCGCGCGAATAGTTTTGCGCTATTATTGTAACATCTTTATTTTCTTTAAGCAAGGTTATTCCGTCGTAAAACCCCACCACCTCGGCAAACAACGCTTCCATTGCGGAAAGTAAAAGTTTATACTTCTCTTTGTATCGAGTCATATCGGCGACGAATGAAAGAGAAACCCTTGTGCTTGTCATATTTTTTAATGCGTTCGCAACGGACTGATAAATGCTTTCCGTAGTTGTGTCGGCGACAAGCTCAGTCGCGGAAGAAATACTGCCGTCCGAGATAAGAGCGCAAATTTCGGCTGAACGCGGCGAATAACCGCTTTCGAGTAAGTAATTTTTGATTTGGCTAAAACTCAGTTTTGCGATGTCTACCCGTATCGCGCGGCTCGTAACGGTGTCGAATAAATCCGCCGTATTAGTTACGCCGATAAAAAAATAATTGCCTTCGGGCGGTTCTTCAAGTATTTTTAGTAATTTTCCCTGCCAGTTTTGAACGGCGGAAACGGTGGATGCGTTTATTATGTAAACCTTATTTTTGCCTATAGTAGGCGCGGTTTGAGTTTCATTTAAAATATCTTTGATATCGTCAACGGACATAGTTTTTCGTCCGTTTAGCGGGTAAAAAAAGACGTCGGGATGCCGACCGTTAAATGCCTGAAGACAGTTGACGCAGCTGCCGCAACCGCCGTTATCGCAAACGGCAACCGACGACAAATATATTAAAGCGTCAGCCAAAATATTTTGTTCCGCTTGCACAACAAAAGCGTGCGCCGCATGATTAAGAGCGAACGCGCGTTTAACAGCCTGAACGGATTTATTTTTTTCCAGTAATCCCGTTATCACTTAATAATGCCCCTTTTTTTCATTTCGCTGACGATTTTTTCGTGCGTTTCGGTTTTGCTTCCTTTCGCGTCGATAACGACAAAACGTTCGGGATAACTGTCTATAAGCATATGATATCCGTCGTAAACTTTTTTGTAAAAATCTTTGTCGCAAATTTCAAGGCGGTCTTTTACGTCATTGCCGCCTTTGCGTTCAAAAGCCAGCTCGGGAGTAAGCTCCAAAAAGAATGTATATTCGGGCATATATTCGCCCACGGCTATATCGTTTAACGCTTTTACGTCCTCATACCCAAGACCCCGTCCAAGCCCTTGATAAACGTAAGATGAGTCCACAAAACGGTCGCAAATTACGGTTTTGCCTTCTTTTAACGCGGGAATAACGATGTCGTTAAGATGCTGTATTCTTGCGCTTGCGTACAAAAACGCTTCGCATTTGTCGCACATTGTGTCGTTTTCGGAATCCAAAATAATGTTGCGGATTTTCTCGGCAACTTTGCTTCCGCCTGGTTCGCGGGTAAACACAACGTTTTGATTAGTCTTTTCGCAATATTCTTTTAGTTTTGCGGTCTGGTAGGTTTTGCCTACGCCGTCGCAGCCTTCTATCGTTATAAATCCTTTCATTTCTTTTCGCTGTCCTTTACTAAAATATAACCTTCGTTAACGCCGAAAACGTTATCTTGTTTTAAAAAATTTATATGAAAATCAGTAATTTTTTCCCCCGCGACAATGACGGGGCAACACGGCGGAGTAATGCCCGCGTTTACGGCGGAGATTTCTCCTTTGCTTTCGCTTAGTTTAATTAGTTTAACCTTATCATTAAAACACAGCGGTATTATATTGTCAAATCTTGGTATTTCGTTGCCGTTAACCGCGCGCGCGCGTTTTTTATATTCATTTCCGTTATTCGTCTCGTTTAGTTCGGGTTTTAAATTTTTTAACGCCTTACCGAAACGACGCAAGGTTTTTTTTCCGTCCATTAACGTGAGTATAGCCACCAGCCTGTTTTTATCCGCAAACTCTATAAAAACGTTTTTTTCGTTAAGTTGTTTTTCCGCTTCAAAACCGCTCATATTTTTCCCCGATACGTCTAAAACGATACGGGTAAAGTCGTCCGTGGAGATAGCTGTAATGCCGTCGGGAAGCGCCTTCAAAAACTTTTTCACATAACCAAATAGCCGTTCGTATCTGTTTTTATTTTTATCCGCGTACGCTCTGGCGTAATCTATGCTGGCAAGCAGCAAATAACTCGGGCTTGTTGTGGAAAAGGTATTTAAACTTTCTTTTAGTTTTAATGCCAAAATATCGTCATTAGTTAATAAAACAGCCGTTTGCGTATATGCGGGCAAAGTTTTGTGAACGGAAATTACCGCGGCGTCGGCATAATAATGAGCGGAATTCGGCAAATATTTTGACAGCCCAAAATGCGCCCCGTGAGCCGAGTCGACAAACACAGTAACACCCATTTTTTTGGCTTTATGATATATATCGGCTAAATCCAAAACTTTGCCGTAATAACTCGGGCTTGTAAGAATCCACGTTTTGATATCGGGATTTTCTTTTGTAGCGTTTATAAGTGCGTCAGCCGTAAGATTATTCGGCAAAAGCGATTGGTCGTAATCGTTTATGACATACGCGCGTTTATTAAAAATTTTTACCGCGTTATATACTGCAATATGGCTGCTCCGCTGCATAAGTATGCTGCCGTTAGCGTTAGCTATCATAGCGAAAATACCCGCTGTCGAGCCGTTTATCGTATATATAGCGTGATTTGCGTTCCATTCCGCGGCGAATAAATTTTGCGAATCGGCAATCACCGAATGAGGACACGTTAAATTATCCGAAAAAGAAAGTTCGGTCACGTCCAACTTCGCGCTGGCTTTCATGCCTTTCCCTTTGTGTCCCGGCATATGCAGCCGCAAAGCGTTTGATCGCGCGTATTTATTCAACATTTCAACAATAGGCATTTTCATACTTATTATTTTACCATAATTTCTTTTTTACTTCAATGAGTATTCTTTCATATTGACAGCGATTTTTATTTATTCTAAAATTAATTTTATGAAGCGTATACAAAATTATAAAAATAATGTCGTTGTTACCGGCGCGGGCGGCGGTATGGGCAAAAAGGTCTGCGCCTTATTAGCGGAAAACGGTTATCAAGTTTTTGCTCTCGATATTAATTCGCCGCAATTTCAAAATGAAGACATAACGCCGATTAGCTGCGACGTTACCGACGCCGATTCATTACTTACCGCAAAAGAAAAAATCTCTGCGTACGGCAAACTAGAAGCAATTATTAATCTTGCGGGTGTGTTTTCAATGGAAAGTAT
>JAQUSX010000042.1 GCA_028710055.1 Clostridia bacterium
GTACGTTCCCGTATTGGCAAGCGTGTTCGCAATAATAGTGGTAAAAATGCTTTTCGGCGGCACGGGCTGCAATATCGCTAATCCCGCCATTACGGGCAGAATATTTGTCGTTATGAGTTTCGGCGTGCTTATGAATACGTGGTCATACCCTTTAATCGGATTGCTTTCGGGCGGAAACGTACAAGTTGTTACCGGCGCGACACCTCTTACTGAAATGCTTACTAATCCGACAGGAAGCGGCGTTTTGCTTACTATGGGCTACTCCAACTGGGACTTGCTTCTTGGTACTGGATTGCCCGGCTGTATAGGCGAAACAAGCAAGCTTGCCCTTATCGTCGGCGGTATCTATCTAGTTGCGACAAAAGTTTTAAATTTCCGTTGGCCTTTGGTTTATATCGGCGTAACGGGGCTTTTTGCCGTGGCGTTGAACGGTTTTGATTTCAGCTATTTTTTGCCGTCGATACTCTCGGGCGGACTTATACTCGGCGCTATTTTTATGGCGACGGATTACGTAACGACACCCAACACAAAACTCGGCAATTACGTATATTTCATAGCTTTGGGATTGCTTACAGCAGGGCTTAGACAAGCCACAGGCGGAGAAGCCGTATCATTCTCCATTTTGCTTATGAACTTGATTGTTCCGTTAATTGACAAATATATCGTTCCGAAACCTTTCGGATACAGAAAAGAAAAAAAGGAGGCGGCAAAATGAAAAAAATCTTAACCCCCTCCGTAAAATGCGTTTTGACGCTTGTTATCATCGCCGTGGTTTGCGTTGCGGCATTGGCAATATTAAACGATTTACTTTATGTTCCGCCGGATTTTTCCGCTTTCAGTAACGCTTACGAAGCTGAATATGACCAAGTCGAGGTTGCCGATGTAGCTTTGACAAGCGGAAAAGTTTTGTTAGCGGTTGAAGGCAGCGACAGTCAGGGCAAACAGCTTGTCGGACTGTATATAGAGTCCGCTGGCTACGGCAAAGCGAAAGCGTTTACGGTTATTATCGTTTTGGAAAAAGACACGGGAATTATTTTGGGTTCGTACATCAAAGAGCAAGGCAGTTCCGCTGCTCCTTATGATTACGACGAAAGCAAACTTGCTGTCCTTAACGGAACGAATGTCGCCGACATAGTGCCGAAAGACCCCGAAATGGTCGTTACAGGCGCGACGCACTCGTCTTACGCCGTAATGAACGCGTTTGTCACAGCGCAGGAATATTATCAAGCCGTTTACGGCGAATAAAAGGGAGGTTTTGAAATAATGAAAGTAAAAGAATTAGCATTAGACGGCATAGTCAGACAAAACCCCGCTTTAAAACTCGTGCTTGGCACCTGCTCAATTTTGGCTTTGTCAAACGAAGCGATAAACGGTCTTGGAATGGGCGCGGCGGTTACGTTCGTGCTTATTTGCAGTAACCTTGTAATATCGATACTGCGTAATATAATTCCCGACAAAGTCCGCATACCCGCTTTTATCTTAATAATAGCGACGTTTGTTACCGTGGTAAAAATGCTGCTGTATTATCTTGGCAGTAAGTCGGCGGCTATTATGGGCATATACAATGCAATGGGCGTATTTTTACCGCTCATAGTCGTCAACTGTATCATACTTGCCCGTGCGGAATCGTTCGCAAGCCACAATACTATCGGGCTGTCTGTAATGGATGGACTGTTTATGGGTATCGGCTACACCGTGGCTCTGACGCTACTAGGCGCTGTTCGTGAAATCTTAGGCAACGGCAGTATTTTCGGAGTGGCTTTATGGAACTTTAAAATAGCGTTTTTCACAACTCCCGCAGGAGCGTTTATGACGTACGGTATGTTTATCGCGTTGTTTACTTTTGTATACGACCGTATTGTACGCAAACAAAAACTCGGCGGAGCGAAAATATTAAAACCAAAAACGACGGAGGTATAAAAAATGGTATTTTCATTAGCAATCGCGGGAATATTTATATCTAACTATGTTGTAGTACAGTTTTTGGGTATATGTCCTTTTTTGGGACTGTCAAAAAAAGTTGACAGCGCGTTGGGTATGGGCGTAGCCGTAACTTTCGTTATGGTATTGGCTTCGCTTATCACCTATCCGATTTACACGTATATAATGTTGCCTAACGGCATCGAATACCTTGAGATAATAGTATTTATCTTCGTTATCGCTTCCTTAGTGCAGATACTCGAAATGGTAATACGCAAAATGTCGCCGAGTTTATATAAGGCAATGGGCGTGTATTTGCCGCTTATTACGACAAACTGCGCGATTTTGGGCGTTGCGGAAATAAACCTTACCTACGAACTGGTCACGGGAGTATTTTCCGCGGCGTTAAACGGTTTATTCAGCGGCATAGGATTTACGCTTGCTATCGTTATCTTAGCGGGACTTCGTGAAAAAATCGACAAACTGCCCACGCCGAAACACATGCGCGGTTTTCCTATCTCTATGATAACGGCGGGCATTATGGCAATGGCGTTTTACGTTTTTACTTTTATAACGATGTAAGGAGTTTTGGTTAAATGTTACTGTTTTTTAGAGAAATAAATTGGGCGAGCGTGGGATTTACCGTTGCTATTATGTTTGCGGTGGCGTTATTATTCGGCATTATAATAATGCTGATCAGTAGAGTAACCGCAGTAAAAGGGGCGGATCCGCGCATTGCGGAAATAAAAGCGAAACTCGGCGGCGCAAACTGCGGCGCTTGCGGAAAGGCGGGCTGCGAAGATTTTGCGAAGGCTTTGTGCGAAGGCACGGCAACGCTGGAACAATGCGGACAAACCAGCAAAGAAAATAAGGTTGCTATAAGCAACATTCTCGGCATAAATTACACAGGCGGCGGGGATACCCGTATAGTAGTCGCTTGTTCTGGCGGCGTAAACTGCAAGGACAAGTTTGAATATCAAGGCTACGGCGACTGCGTAAGCCAGCAAATGTTAGCCGACGGCAGAAAAGCGTGTCTAACCGGATGTTTGGGTTCGGGAACGTGCGTCAATGTTTGCCCCGTGCAGGCTATCGACGTTTACGACGGACTTTCTCACATTCTTGACAAGGTTTGTATCGGCTGCGGCAGCTGCGTAAAGGCTTGCCCGAAAAATATCATTCACCGTATTCCAAGAGATGCCAAAATTTACGTAGCTTGCTCAAATAACTGCAAGGGCAGAGAAGTCGTCGAAATGTGCTCTACTGGTTGTATTGGCTGCGGACTTTGCGAGAAAAAATGCCCCGAAAACGCCATACATATGGAAAATAATACCCCCGTCATCGATTACAGCAAATGCACGGGTTGTATGACGTGCGTTGGCGTTTGCCCTAAAAAAGTTATTAAACCGCTTGAAAAGCTATAAAAAGGGAATATACTTATTAAACACGTGTTTAAAAATGAAATATTAGACTTTTTTTTCACAAAGGGTATTCACAAGTTGACAATTATGTGTTAACATTATTAAAAGTCAAATTTTGCGCTAAAATGCGACTTAACAAAATTTTTACGGATAAATGCCTGACAAAATAACTAAAAATCCTTGTTTTTAGATCGTTTATGAGGGCATTTTAATATGGGAAGAAAATATATGGAAAGAGTGGGATTATTTGATTTGGGCTCTAATACCGCAAGACTCGTTATATACGACGTATATGACGGCGGGTATTTTGTCCTTGTAAACGAAATGCGGGAAGCGGTAAGGCTTGGCGAAACGGAACGTGACGGTAATTTAAAACCGACACGCATTTTGCAAGCTATAAATACGATTAAGTCTTTCAAAAGACTTTGCACCGCGAGCAAAACGGACAGAATTATCGCTGTGGCTACCGCCGCGGTAAGAAACGCAAAAAATCAAAAATCTTTTTTGAATGAAATGTTTGCCGCAACAGGCGTAAAATTCCAAGTTTTGACGGAAGACGAAGAGGCGACTTACGACTACACGGGAGTTATCAACACTTTGGAAGCGCCGAAAGGGCTGATTTTTGAAATCGGCGGCGGCAGTATGAAGCTGATTTATTATAACAGACGTAATGTCTTGCAAAAACACGTATTGGATTTCGGCAGCGTTTCGCTCGCCACGGAATTCGTCAGTCCGTCTGTAAAACCCGAAGTCGCGTGCCAAAACATCGAAAATTTTGTTAAATCAAGACTTGAAGAGCTGCCTTGGTTAAAAGAACTCGACCCCGACACCCAGCTAATTGGCGTTGGAGGCTCCGCTCGTTCTTTGGCAAGAATAGCGAAAAGAATTAAAAAGTACCCTCTCGATATGGTACATAATTTTAGTGTAAAAATCGACGAGTTTGATTACATTTACAATATGATAAAACCGTTCGACCTTGAAAAGGCTAGCAAAATAAAAGGTTTGTCAGCCACAAGAGCGGACGTATTCCCGTGCGCGCTGGCTACTATGAAAGCTTTGCTTGATTACCTGCAAGCGCAAAATATCACCGTCTGCGGCTGCGGCGTCAGAGAAGGCATTATGTTTAATTACGCCGTTCCGACGACTGTTGACAAGCCGATTTCAGACGTGCTTGGTCACGACTTACGCACTTTTATAAAGATATTACACCTTGACGAAACGCACGCCGACCAAATGTTCAATCTTTGCGTGCAGCTATTTAAACAACTGCGTGTTTTGCACAAGTTCCCCCGAGCGTATGTAAAAGTTTTGCGTATCGCGAGTATGATGTACGACGCGGGTAAAACGTTCAAATTTTATAATTTCCGCAAACACACGTCTTATATGATTTTGCATTCAAATCTTTTTGGCGCAAGTCACAGAGATATCGTGCTGGCGGCATATATATGCGACATGTACAGCAAAGAAGAAGCAAGTTTGAGCGAATGGGCGCAATACAAACCTATTTTGTCCGACGAAGATTATGAGGCGGTCAAAAAACTCGCCGTAATATTGCGTCTTGCCGAAGCCTTTGACAAGAGCAACGCGGGGCTGATAACGGAAATCAACTGCGACGTACTCGGCGACAGCGTAATTATGAAAACGGAAGTCGAGGGCGACGCCGCTTTGGAAATAAAAGAAGCCAACTCAATCGCGCTCGAATTCAAAAAAGTTTTCAAAAAGAACTTGGAAATACTTTAATAGAAATTCATTGCCCCTTCGTTTTTGAAGGGGTTTATTTTTTTTAATAAGACAAATTACGCAAAAGAATTTAATATTAATTTTAGCGCGTTTATCTATTGTTAAAAAATGGGGTTTTTCTTTACAATAAATAAAAAATCATTTATAATAATTTTATGAAAAAAATCATACTCGCTTCGACTTCTCCAAGACGAAAAGAACTTTTAACACAAATAATTCCCGACTATGAAATATGCGTAAGTAAATGCGATGAAGTTTCCGACAAAAAAATCCCGTCGGAAATGGTAATGGATATCGCCGCAAAAAAAGCTTTGCCCGTTTTGGCTATAAAGGACGACAACTGCGTTGTTATCGGAGCCGATACGGTCGTTGTTCATAAAGGTAAAGTTTTGGGTAAACCGATTGACAAAGCCGAAGCCGCGGATATGCTTTTGCGCTTATCTAACGATACTCACACCGTTTATACGGGAGTATGTTTGGCTACAAAAGAGCGGGTTGATATGTTTTTTGTTTCATCAAAAGTCATCTTTCACGAATTGACGGAAGATATGATAAAATCTTACGTGGCCACAGGTTCGCCTATGGACAAAGCGGGCGCGTACGGAATACAGGATTCGGGTTTTGTTAAAGAAATTATTGGCAGTTATACCAACGTAATGGGTTTGCCCGTCGAAGAAATCACAGAGCATTTAAAAAAACTTACGGAGGAAAAATAAAAGTGGCAAATTTCGATATCTCGCTTGATTTAGGTTCGCAATATATAACGGTTGCGTGCGCAAAAACAGGACTGGTAATAAAAGAGCCTTCCGTAGTGGCGGTGGACGCGGTTGACAGCAAAACGATAAAAGCGGCGGGACTTGCCGCCGTCAAAATGAGCGCAAGCCAGTTGGCGAAAGTAAAACTTTGCCGACCTATCGCAGAAGGAGCCGTAGCGGACAAGGACAAAGCCAGATTTTTGCTCAAAACTTTGATTTCAAAGGTCTTGCCCGACAGTTCGCCTTTTTCACGCGCGGCGGTGCTGTGCGTAGTGCCTTGCGCTTTGACAAAAAACGAAAAGCAAAAAATCGAATTTGTACTTAATATCGTAAACGTAAAACAAACTCGTTTCGTGACCGCTCCGATAGCCTCTTCCGTAGAAATTTTTAAACAATTTCACGTTGATAGGGGCATAATCTGCGATATGGGCGCGGACAAAACCGATATTGCCGTAGTAGTGGAAAACGAAATTATTACGGGCTGCTCGATTTACTTTAGCGGAAGGCAGATAGACG
>JAQUSX010000043.1 GCA_028710055.1 Clostridia bacterium
AAATAATATTCCGCAAACGAAATTTACTGAAAAAACAGTTGTGAAACAGGAAAGCGAACTCGGCGAATTATCACGATTCGGCACCGATATCACGCAAAAAGCAATAGACGGAAAACTTGACCCCGTTATAGGCCGCGAAGAAGAAATAAGCCGTATTATACAAATACTTTCCCGCCGCACGAAAAACAACCCGATTTTGATAGGCGAGCCCGGCGTCGGAAAGTCGTCGGTAGTGGAAGGGCTTGCTCTCCAAATAATCAACGGCGACGTACCTGATTTACTCAAAGACAAAATAGTTTTTTCGCTGGACCTTGCGGGAATGCTTGCTGGTACTAAATACAGAGGCGATTTTGAAGAAAGGTTAAAAGACGCGATTAACGTAGTTACAAACAGCGGAAAAATAATACTGTTTATCGATGAAATTCATAATCTCGTAGGAGCGGGAGCGACGGCAGACGGCAAAATGGACGCCGCCGATATACTAAAACCGTTGCTTGCCCGAGGCGAACTCCAAACAATCGGAGCGACCACTCTTGACGAATACCGTAAATATATCGAAAAAGATTCCGCGCTTGAACGCAGGTTTCAACCCGTAAAGGTAAATGAGCCAACGATGGCGCAGTCTGTTGAAATATTAAAGGGTTTAAAAGACAAGTACGAAGCGCATCATCAAGTAGTCATTACCGACAGCGCGATAGAAGCGGCGGTAAAATTATCTAATCGTTACATAACCGACAGATTTTTACCCGATAAAGCCATTGACCTTATCGACGAGGCGGCAAGCAGAGCGAAGCTCGACGCTTTTACCACTCCGAAAGAACTTAAAGATATGGAAGAAAAGCTAAAAAATCTTCAAACGGAAATGTACGAAGCCAGCGCGCATCAAGAATTTGTTAGAGCGGAGCAAGCCAGAACTCAAACGGAAAAACTTAACCGCGAGATAAAAGTCTTTAAAGATAAACTTTTAAATAACAGAGCCAATTACACCGCTTCGATTGGAGAAGAAGAAATCGCTCAAATCGTGTCCAAATGGACCGGCATACCCGTAACACGCCTTAGCGAAAGCGAGAGCGAAAGATTATTAGGGCTTGAAGCAACGCTTGGCAAAAGAGTTGTCGGTCAGACAGAGGCCGTTTCCGCCGTCGCAAGGGCTATACGCCGCGCGAGAGCGGGACTGAAAGACCCCAAAAGACCGATAGGAAGTTTTATTTTTGTGGGACCTACGGGCGTAGGAAAAACCGAACTGACCAAAGCATTGGCGGAAGCTGTTTTCGGCGACGAAAATCTGCTTATCAGGCTCGATATGAGCGAATATATGGAAAAACACAGCGCGAGCAAACTTATAGGCGCGCCCCCTGGATACGTCGGTTTTGACGAATCGGGTCAATTAACGGAAAAAGTAAGAAGAAAACCGTATTCGGTCGTACTATTCGATGAAGTGGAAAAAGCTCATCCCGACGTATTTAATCTGCTTTTGCAAATACTGGACGACGGCAGACTTACCGACAGCAAAGGCAGAGTAGTTGACTTTAAAAACACGATTATTATTATGACAAGTAATGTAGGGGCGGACTTTACCAAAGGCGTGAAAAAAATCGGTTTTGAAAATCAAAACGTTTCCGCCTACGACGAGATGAAAGAAAAAATGCTTGCCGCGTTAAAAGATCATTTTAAACCCGAGTTTTTAAACAGAGTCGACGACATAATAGTATTTAATAATCTTACCAAAGACGAGCTTAACCATATAGCGGAAATATTGACCGCGGATTTATCAAAAAGACTATCGGGGCAGGTCAATCTCAGTTTTACAAAAGACGCTATTGACTTTCTTTCGTCCAAAGGCTATGATAAAGAATATGGAGCAAGACCGCTAAAAAGAGCCATTCAAAGGCTGGTAGAAGACAAACTTTCAGAGAAAATTTTGGACGGTAATTTAATTAAAGGCGACCAAATTACCGTATCTATCGAAAACGGAAAACTTGTTTTTATAAAAAAATAAATCGAATATACTTTTACAAAAAAGGAGGAAAAAACAATGAAGCTAGAAATTATTTCAAAAAATTATCGTATGTCAGACAGACTGGAAACCATTTTGAAAAACAAAATCAACCGTCTTGACAAGTATTTTCCAAACGGTGAAACCCCGGTAAAAGTCGTACTAAACGGAGATGAGAAACGCTGCAAAATGGAAGTTTCCATTCTTTATCACGGTTCGCAAATCCGTTCCGAAATAGGCGGCGACACGATGTACTACATTATCGACGACATTCTTCCAAAGCTTGAAAGACAAATCGTCAAACACCGCACAAAACTTAATGAGCGTTACAAAATGCCTTCTATTCAAAACGACGAGTATATGTATACTTCCGAAGTCGTAAAAGAAGAAAAAGATTATTGCGTAGCGAAAACTAAAAAATTCCCCATTCAAAGCGTGGAACTAAAAGAAGCGGTGGAAAATCTTGAAATGCTCGGACACGATTTTTATATGTTTGTAAACGCCGCAACGGGTAACGTGGAACTTGTGTACCGCAGAAAAGACGGCTCCGTCGGTCACCTTCAACCTTATTTGGAATAAAGATAAAAATTTTTAAAGAGAGTCAATCTTGACTCTCTTTTTTTGTTGGGTTAATTGTTAATAGGCTCAAAGCCGTTGGTGAATTTTTAGAAGCTTGCAAAAAATTATTTATCAGTAAACTGCTCGATTACAAGACAGTCAAAGTCAGTTTCATCAATAAAATCCGTTTTTAAAAACTTAAAATAATTAAAATTTTCGATATTCTCGTAAAACCGCTTTGTAATAACGGGCGTGGAAATATCCAGCTCGTGACAAGCTTCTCTTAGCATTTCCTCGGCGTTTTCGCGGGTATGTGCGAGAGTGTTTTTTACGATTTTATTACGGGTTATTTTGTCCCCGCAAAAAGTCTTTATCCAAAAATTCATTTTATATTTCTCCGTTAGGGTATTTTAACAGCGTATGAAAAAATTTGCAACAGTTGTTTTAACTGTTTTTATTGCGTTCCCGTGTTATTTTTGTTATTATGTGATAAATATATTAACTAAACGAGGCTGCTATGAATTTAGGAATAGTCAGCGTTAAAACATACGAACGCGAAGAAATCACAAAAGCCGTTGATGAAATGCTTAATCAGCTCGGCGGAATAACGAAATACGTACCAAAGAATAAAAAAGTTTTTGTAAAAGCTAACCTTGTCAGAGATATGGCTCCGAGTAAATGCGGCACGACTCATCCCGAAGTCGTTATCGCCGTAGTAAAAAAACTTATCGAGGAATGCAACGCCGAAGTAACGGTCGGCGACAGTTCGGGCGGCGGATACACAAAAACGCTGATGGGCAACGTTTTCAGAGCGACAAAAATGGATTACGCCTGCGCGGAATCGGGAGCGAAACTTATTGATGATTTCGGGTATCAAACGGTAGAAATAGACGGCGTTATGCTGCACAAACTCGACGTGACAAATTCTTTTTTGGACGCCGACGTCGTGATAAATATCGGCAAACTCAAAACCCACAGCTTTACTGGTTTTACCGGTTGCGTGAAAAATCTGTACGGACTTATTCCCGGTCTTATAAAGGTGGAAGTACACTCCGCTTTCCCAAACTTGGAACAGTTTACGGACGTTTTGATTGACATTGAGCAATACGCGTCAAAAAAAATAGCTTTGCATATACTCGACGCCGTTTACGGTATGGAAGGCGACGGTCCGACCAACGGCAATCCAAAATTTATCGGCAAACTTATTGCAAGCCCAAATCCGTATTTAGTGGATATCGCGGGCGTTTCTTTGTTCGCCGACCCAAAATCAATGCCGTTAATTAAAAAAGCAGTAAAAAGGGGAATAATAAGCGAAGACTTCTCCGAATGCGAATTTGATTTAAAAAAATTAAACAAAGAATATATAGAAGACTTTAAGCGCGTAAAAGTTTTTTCGATAAATTTTACCCAGATGCCGAAATGGTTTGCGAAATTTATTCGCAATTCTATGTCGCCGAAAGTAAAGCCGCTAAAAAGAATTTGCAAAGGCTGTCAAAAATGTTTTCATCATTGTCCCGCAAAGGCGATAACTATGATGGAAAAAATCGCTGTCGTGGATCAGTCAAAATGCATAAGATGTTACTGTTGTCAAGAATTGTGTCCATATAACGCTATAAAATTAAGAAAACCTATCGTTTACAGAGTGGCAAGGCTGTTTTCAAAAGGCAAAACCGTTAAAAAAACTAAAAAGTGATAATTTCTTGACTTATAAGTAATATTGTAGTACCATATATCGGTAAAAACACCGGCGCACACGCCAGGTGTTTTGTTTAAATTTTTATTGTAAATCCCTTTCTAGGAGGATATAAAACTTATGGCAGAATACTTTTTAACGCAAGAAGGTTTTAACGAGCTTGAAGAAAAACTTAACTATCTAAAATCCGTGCGCAGAACCGAAGTAAGCCAAAAAATCAGCGAAGCGAGAGACCTTGGGGATATTTCCGAAAACGCGGAATACGACGCGGCAAAAGATGAACAAGCGTTTGTAGAAGGCGAAATTTTGGAAATTGAAACGAAACTCGCGAACGCCGTCATCATAGATGTGACGGATACCAAAGCCGTTACGATAGGCAGCAAAGTTACCGTTGAAATCGCGTCCACAAAAGAGAAAAAAGTTTATACTATTGTCGGAACGAGCGAAACCGACCCGTCTGCGGGACGTATCAGCAACGAATCGCCGATAGGAAAATCGCTTATCGGTAAAAAAGCGGGTTCGCCGGTAGTGGTAGAATTGCCAAACAGAAAGACGATGCAGATGAAAATACTAAGCATCAAAAAAGGGTAATGAAATGACTGACCAAATTAAAAACGAAGTAACTGAAGAATTAGATTTAAACGAGATTTTGCGTGTTCGCAGAGAGAAGCTTGCCGAACTTATTGAAAAGAATGAAAATCCTTTTGAAAAAGTAAAGTTTGACAAAACTCATTTTTCCGCCGAGATTATCGAAAACTACGAAAAACTTGAAAATCAAACTGTTTCGGTAGCGGGCAGAATTGTCAGCCGCAGAATAATGGGTAAAGCGAGTTTTTGCAATATTTTGGATGCGCAAGGCACGATTCAGCTTTACGTTTCGATAAACGATTTAGGCGAAGATTACGATAAATTTAAAACATGGGACATCGGCGACATTATCGGCGTTACGGGATTTGTTTTTAAAACCCGTATGGGAGAAATATCAGTACACGTTCACAAAATAGAATTGCTGTCAAAATCTCTCTTGCCTTTGCCCGAAAAATTCCACGGATTAAAAGATACGGAACTGAGATATCGTCAAAGATACGTTGACCTTATCGCTAATCCCGAAGTCAAAAAAACTTTTTATCTGCGTTCAAAAATTATTTCCGCAATAAGAAACTATCTGGACGGACAAGGCTTTATCGAAGTGGAAACGCCTATTCTTTCACCGCTCGCCGGCGGAGCTAACGCAAGACCTTTTATCACGCACCATAATACTTTGGGCTTGGATATGTATTTACGTGTTGCACCCGAGCTTTATTTAAAACGTCTTATAGTAGGCGGTTTTGAAAAAGTGTACGAAATCGGCAGACAGTTTAGAAATGAAGGTATGGATGTAAGACATAACCCCGAGTTTACAATGATGGAATTGTACCAAGCTTACGCTGATTTTCACGATATGATGGATACGGTGGAAAATATATATAAACACGTAGCCGACGTCGTTATGGGTACAAGGACGGTTATTTGCGAAGGCGTGGAAATAAATCTTGACCGTTGGGAAAAATTGAGTATGCTCGACGCGGTAAAAAAATACTGCGGTGTCGATTTTACCGACCTATCGGACGAGCAGGCGGTAGCCGAAGCTCAAAAAATGGGCATAACTATGGACAAGCAAAAACGCACTTGGGGTTACGCTTTGTATGAAGTATTCGACCAAAAAGTTGAGGAAAACCTAGTGCAGCCGACCTTTGTGTACGATTATCCCGTGGACGTTTCTCCGCTTGCAAAAAAGAAACCGAGCGACAATAGAATGACCGAGCGTTTCGAGTTTTTTATTCTTGCGCGCGAAGGCGGAAACGCTTTTTCAGAGTTAAACGACCCTATCGACCAGGAAAGCCGTTTCAAACAACAAGCGAAACAAAAAGCTGGCGGCGACGAAGAAGCTTTGATGACGGACGACGATTATCTTACCGCGTTGCAGTACGGTTTGCCCCCGACGGGCGGACTTGGTATCGGTATCGACAGAATGATAATGCTATTTACCGACAGCCACAGTATACGCGACGTGCTTTTGTTCCCGACTATGAAACCGT
>JAQUSX010000044.1 GCA_028710055.1 Clostridia bacterium
GTACCGCAATTCGATTGCGTCGTTTTGGGCTGCACGCATTTTACATTAATAAAGGATTTGTTTGCGGGAGTATTCGTTGGAAAAAAAATATTCGACGGCGCGCAAGGGGTGGCGCAGTACGTCAAAAATATGAAGTATAAAGAATACCGAAATGAAACTCAAGGGCTTACAAGTCTGTGTTTGACAGACCCGAAGCCCGAAATTTATCAAAAATACGTATCCTTGCTGCGAGAATATACCTAAAAATTAAAAGCAATAGCCGCCTTTAAGTAAAAAGGCGGTTTTTTTTAAAATTTGTATTTCACATAACTTTGACTATAGAAATCGCATTTTTGCGAATCTGACGCAATATTTATCGAGTGTGCAGAACGTGGTTAGTGACCTTAAAACAAACAAGACACTAAAATATTTTTTATAGTTTTATTTTAACTTTTTGCAATGATTTTCGAAAAGCAATTTTATCGTTTATAGTTAACATGAAATAAGCGAAAAAATAACCGCTCCGAAATATCGGAGCGGTTAAATTAACTATATTAAATATTAGTTATCTGAAAGTTTTTTGTATTTTGCTACTCTTTCCAAAGCTTCTTTTTCAGATTTTGTAAAGAGTTTTTCCGCAACTTCGGGTTTGGTTTTTGTCAAAGATGCGTAGCGTGTTTCTTTCATCAAGAAGTCTCTGTAACTGCCTGCAGGTTGAGCCGTGCTGTCCAAAGTGAACGGGTTTTTGCCTTGGTCAATCATTTCGGGGTTGTAACGGTAAAGTTGCCAGTAACCGCAGTCAACAGCCTTTTTGATTTCGGCTTGAGGGTTAGACATATCGATACCTTGGTTAATACAAGGCGAGTAAGCGATAATCAAAGAAGGTCCGTGATACGCTTCAGCTTCTTGTACGGCTTTGAGTAATTGCGCGGGATTAGCTCCCATACCTACTTGAGCAACGTAAACATAACCGTAACTCATAGCCATCATGCCAAGGTCTTTTTTCTTGATAGGTTTGCCGCCTGCAGCGAACTTCGCAACCGCGCCGGTAGGACTTGCCTTGCTTGCTTGTCCGCCTGTGTTACTGTAAACTTCGGTGTCAAGCACGAGTACGTTAACGTCTTCGCCGCTTGCCAGTACGTGGTCAAGTCCGCCGTAACCGATATCGTAAGCCCAGCCGTCTCCGCCGAAAATCCACATAGATTTTTTGATTAAAACGTCTTTGTCTTTGTAGATTTGTTTTCCAAGTTCGTCAGCTTCGCAACCGCAGTTCATGCAGCCTTCAACGAGTTTGAGTAATTTTGCCGAAGCAACTTTGCTGCCTTCAGCGTCGTCTTTGTTTGCCAGCCATTCGTCGCAAGCCGCGACACATTCATCCCAGCCCGCTACTTTTTCTTTGTATTGTCTGATAACGTCAGCCAAATGCTCTCTGCGTTGTTTTACAGCCAAATGCATACCAAAGCCGAATTCCGCGTTGTCTTCAAACAAACTGTTTGCCCAAGCGGGACCGTGTCCGTCTTTGTTTACGCTGTAAGGACAAGTGGGAGCGGAGCCGCCGTAGATTGACGAGCAACCTGTAGCGTTAGCTATCATCATTCTGTCGCCGTAAAGCTGCGTAACAAGTTTGATATAAGGAGTTTCGCCGCATCCTGCGCAAGCCGCGCTGAATTCGAATAAAGGTCGTTCAAACTGGCTTCCTTTTACGGTGTATTTGTTCATCGGATTGGAAAGAGTTTTTACAGTTTTGCTGAATTCGTAATTTGCTTCTTCGTGAACGTCTTCCGCATTCGTCATAACGAGAGCCTTTGTCTTTGAAGGGCATACGTTAGCGCAGCTGCCGCATCCTGAACAATCCAAAGGACTGATTTGCATACGGAATTTCGCGCCCTTAGCACCCATAGCTGGGCGTGTAACGAAACTGTCGGGAGTCACGACATTTTCGTCGATAAGGACTGGACGAATAACGGCGTGCGGACAAACGAGAGCGCATTGGTTGCATTGAATACAATTTTCGGGAATCCATACGGGTATTTCAACGGCGATATTGCGTTTTTCAAATTGAGTCGTAGCTGTGGGAACAACGCCGGCGGGATTGAAAGCGGATACGGGAAGTTCGTTGCCGTTTTGTTCCAAAATAGGTTTTATAAATTCTTTAAAATATTTGTTGTCCGCGCCTTCTTGCATAGCTGCGCCGCTAGTAGCGGTTGCCCAAGAAGAAGGAACGTTTACTTTTACTATGTGTTTTGCGCCTTTTTCGATAGCTTCAAAGTTTGCCTTTACTACTTTTTCGCCTTTTTTGCCATAGGTCTTTTCAACTGCTTTTTTCATATAAACTTCCGCTTCAGCGTAAGGAATAATATTAGCGAGTTTGAAGAAAGCCGATTGCATTACCATATTGGTTGATTTTGCGCTGCCTGCTTCTTTTGCGTATTTAAGTCCGTCGATAATATAGAAATTCAAATGTTTTTTAGCGATGTCGTTTTTAACTTTTGCGGGAAGTTCGTTTTCGAGTTCAGCTTCCGTCCAAGGGCAGTTGAGCAGGAACGTGCCGCCGTCTTTGGCTTTTGAAAGCATATCGTATTGTTTGAGATAGCTTGCTTTGTGGCACGCGATAAATTCCGCGGAATCAATTAAATAACTGGATTTAATGGGGTTAGGTCCAAAACGCAAGTGGGAAATCGTCAAGCCGCCCGATTTTTTACTGTCATACTCAAAATAACCTTGAGCGTAAAGGTCGGTGTGGTCGCCGATAATTTTAATGCTGTTTTTGTTTGCGCCGACCGTGCCGTCGCTGCCGAGACCGTAGAATTTGCAACGGGTTGTGCCTGGTGTAGCAACGTCGATAATTTCATCGATAGGAAGAGACGTATGCGATACGTCGTCAGTAATACCAACGGTAAAGTGTTCAACGGGTTTTTTGCTGTCAAGATTGCGGTAAACAGCCAACACCATAGAAGGAGTAAATTCTTTACTGCCAAGTCCGTATCTGCCGCCTACTAATGTGTCGATTTTTCTGCCTTGCTGAGTGAGAGCCGTCATAACGTCGAGATAAAGAGGTTCGCCAAGGCTACCAGATTCTTTCGTTCTATCAAGAACGGCAATTTTCTTAACGGTTTTGGGAATAGCTTCGATAAATTTTTCAGCAGAGAAAGGACGGTACAAGCGAACTTTGATAGCGCCGACTTTTTCGCCTTTTGCCGATAAATATTTAACTGTTTCTTCAACGGCGTCAGCTCCCGAGCCCATCAAAATTATGATTTTTTCAGCGTCTTTCGCTCCTACGTAATCAAATAAATGATATTCTCTGCCTGTAAGTTTGCTGACTTGCGCCATATATTTTTCTACGATTGCGGGAACTGCTTCATAGTAAAGGTTTGCCGCTTCGCGGTTTTGGAAATATATATCGGGGTTTTGCGCGGTGCCTTGAAGTTGAGGATGTTCGGGGTTAAGGGCTCTTGCGCGGAATTCGTCTACGAATTTGCGGTCAAGCAGTTTGTCCATATCTTCATAAGAAATTTCTTCTATTTTGCTGACTTCGTGGCTTGTGCGGAAGCCGTCAAAGAAATGAAGGAAAGGTACTTTCGCTTCCAAAGTTGATAGGTGCGCTACCAAAGCCAAGTCCATAGCTTCTTGTACGGAAGCCGATGACAGCATAGCAAAGCCTGTCTGACGGCAAGCCATAACGTCGGCTTGGTCGCCGAAAATAGACAAAGCGTGAGTAGCCAAAGCTCTTGCCGATACGTGGAAAACGCAAGGAAGCAATTCGCCCGCGATTTTGTACATATTCGGGATCATAAGTAACAAACCTTGACTAGCCGTAAAAGTGGAAGTAAGCGCGCCCGCAACCAAAGAACCGTGAACCGCTCCCGCAGCTCCGCCTTCGGATTGCATTTCTGCGATACGTATAGTTTGTCCAAACAGATTTTTTCTTCCGCCGGCAGCCCATTCGTCCGCCACTTCCGCCATTGGCGAGGAAGGGGTAATTGGGTAAATAGCCGCTACGTCCGAAAAGGCGTAAGCAACGTGAGAGGCAGCGGTATTACCGTCGATAGTAACTTTTCTCATACATCTTCTCCTATATAAATTAAAAAAATATAACGTTTTTCGGCGATTTTGCTCGCCATTTGCATTATACATTTTAGACGACGTTATGTCAATGAACTGACGCTTTTAATTAACCCAAAAAGGATTTTTTGCTAAAAAGATATCTCCTTTTTATTTATGTTTAAAAAGGGAAAAATCATAATGAAAAATGAGATTATATTTTTCAGGCGACAATCAAAAGGGTTAAATAAATTGTTATTTTTAGGAAGGTATGTTACAATTTTAACTAATGAATGAAGCTATAAAAATCACCGATATGACATATTTTTACCGCGGTTACGACGACAGCGGTCTGCCCGTTATCACTAAGGGTGTGGAAAACGTGAGCCTTGATATTTTTCAAGGCGAATTTGTCGCGCTCGTAGGGCATAACGGAAGCGGTAAAAGCACGCTTGCCAAGTTACTGAACGCTCTGCTTTTGCCTAGATCAGGCAAAATAGAAGTTTTTGGAATGGATACGTCCGACAAAAAAAATCTGTTTGAAATCCGCAAAAGCGTGGGTATGGTTTTTCAAAATCCCGACAACCAGATGGTTGCCAGTATAGTAAAAGAAGACGTGGCTTTCGGTCCCGAAAATATAGGAATACCGCAAAAAGAAATTGTCACGAGAGTAAACGACGCACTTCAGGCCGTCGGAATGGCGGAGTACGCCGACCGTTCGCCTCATAAGCTTTCGGGCGGACAAAAACAGCGTATCGCAATTGCGGGCGCGCTTGCCATACAGCCGAAAGTATTGGTATTGGACGAGTCCACCGCTATGCTTGACCCGTCGGGCAGACGGGAAGTAATCGAAATCGCAAAAAAACTTAACAAAGAAAAAAATATGACGATAATACTTATTACCCATTTTATGGAAGAAGTATTATATTCCGATAGAGTTATCGTGCTTAACGACGGTGAAATAGCTATGACAGGCTCGCCGAAAGATATTTTTAAAAGAGAAGACGAACTGAATAAAATCGGTTTGCGCGTTCCGCGCGCGGTGGAGTTAGCCAGAAAACTAAATGCCGCGGGTTTTGAAATAGACCCCGATATTACTGATGAAAAAGTTTTGGGAGATAAGTTATGCCGATTGTTGTAAAAAATCTTAATTACACGTATAATCCCAAAACGCCTTTCGCTAAACAAGCCTTAGCGGACGTAAACCTAACGGTGAACGACGGCGAGTTTATAGGTATAATCGGGCATACGGGCAGCGGAAAATCCACTTTTGTGCAGCATCTTAACGGATTGATAAAATTAACTGACGGCGAAATTATCGTTAACGACATCAATCTTAACGATAAAAAAGTGGATTATCTAAAACTCCGTTCGCTTGTCGGAATGGTTTTCCAATACCCCGAATATCAGCTTTTTGCCGACACGGTAAAAGCTGACGTCGCATTCGGACCGAAAAATATGAAACTTCCCGCCGAAGAAATAAACTCAAGAGTTTCGGAAGCACTCAAACTCGTTGGTCTTAACGAAGAAGAAATCGGTGAAAAATCGCCTTTTGACCTTTCGGGCGGCGAACGCAGACGCGCGGCTATCGCTGGCGTGCTTGCTATGAAACCGAAAATTTTGGTGCTGGACGAACCGACGGCAGGGCTTGACCCGATGGGCAAACGCGAGATACTGCAACTTATGGCAAAAATTCGCGCCGAGCAAAACGCCACAATAATAATGATAAGCCACGATATGAACGAAATTTACGAAAATGTCGACAGAGTGGCGGTTTTTGTTAACGGCACGATAAAGCACGATATGCCTACGGAAGAATTATTCCAAAAAGTAAAAATAGAAGAATACGGGTTGGAAATGCCCGCAATGGCTGTCATTAAAAAGAAACTTTCAAAAATAGGCGTGGATATAAACGGCAGAACGGTAACGGAAGTATTTAGCGAAATCGTGAAAGCCAAAGGGGGTAAAAATGTTTAGAGACGTGACTCTCGGGCAGTATTACCCCGCCGATTCTTTTGTCCATCGTATGGACCCGAGAATAAAAATTTTATTAAATATTTTGTATCTGGTCGGTATTTTCTTTATCAAAAGTTATTTTGGTTTTGTGATAGTGCTGCTGTTCCTTTGCGTGGCGATACTTTTTTCAAAAGTCCCAGTCGGCAGCGTTATACGCAGCGTAAAAGGAATTTTGGTATTAGTGGCGATAACGGGTTTATTAAATGTTTTCTTTTATACTGGCGAAACGGTGCTTTGGTCGTGGTGGATAATCGTAATCACAAAAGAAGC
>JAQUSX010000045.1 GCA_028710055.1 Clostridia bacterium
TTGACCATACTTTCTTCCGCAATCAAAAAAGTCACGCTTGCGCCTTGCGGCTCGTAATCCTGTTTTGATACGTTAAGTACCGTCGCGCCAATCATTTCCGTAAGCTTTTGCAAAATATTCGTAAGTCTTTCGGAGTTATATTGCTCGTTGATATAGTCGATATAATCTTTTTGCTCTCTTTGGCTTTTCGCGTAACAAATATCGTAAATATTAAAGCTAAGCGATTTTGTAAGGTTATTAAACCCGTATAGGCGCAGTTTGTTTTCCATTTTTGTTTCTCCTAACGTAAAAAAGATGTATCACGTATAGTGTGATACATCTTAATAAAAACGTCTTTTCGGGCATAACGCGGTTAGGGTATATGCCTTTTCTCTTTTGTTAGAGTCTATTATAGCGAGAACTACTTTTACTACTCTTATTGACCGTTTCCATAAGTGTGTACCACAGTACACTTGGTTATGAAGTAACCAACTGGCTATTAAGTAGCCAACTTATAAAAATTGCGCTCTTAACGCAATCAATAGTGCGGAAAATCCGCATCGGCAGGGGACCCGGCTGTCCGTATGGCCTTGTTTTTTCCTTTAAGAAAAACGGTCCAGTGTTCTTGCCACAAATTATTATGACTCGAAATCGAGTAAATTTTACAATATACCCGACTAAAAGTCAACAAAATGAACTAAATTTTTAGAATTTTGACTAAATCTTAACACATACAATTTATGGCATTATTAAGACAGTAAATTAAGAGTTTGTTAATTTATAGATAATTTAAAAAAAGAAAGCGATTTTTAAAAAAATAAAAAATCGCCTATAAATCCTATTGATTTAGTTTGGGGGATAACGCTGAATTTTTATTATAGATTCAAAGAGAAAATTACTGCGGCTACAACTGCGGCTATGCTTAAAATATTAAATAGGATACCTATATATCCGCCCGCTTTTTTATCCATTTTTAGTTGTCTTATGGCGAATACCAAAGATAGCGGCAGAAAATATACTATGAAAAGAAAAGCCATTGCGCCTAAAGTAATGCCGAAGATTATCGTGAAAATAACCAATATGCTTTCTACTGACAGCATAGCGACTGCGCCTTTGATGCACAAAAAAACAATTAACGGAGTAATCGCTGAAAGAATAATCGAAATTATACCGTACCTAACGCATCTGCTTTTTCGTTCGGGGTCGGATAATATTTCAATATATTTTCTTCTGCCCCACGAGAAAGAATCTAACCATCTTGAGAAACCGCTCATAGACTTTCTCCTTTTCTTCAAGTAAATTATTTAAAAAGTAAAACGTAACTCTTTTATAAATACAATTTTATCACAACTCCTTCGCGCTTTCAATAACGAAGAAAAAAATAGTTTTAATTAATTTAAAAAAAGTTCGCTTTTATTGATAAGTTCCGCGCCGTATAAAAATAATACGTCCGAGTCTGTTTTAAAAGGTATATACGTGGCGAGTTTTTCCATCGTTATATAGCGTAGATCTATTAGATATAACGTTTGATATTCTTGCGCCAAAAGCGGAGCAAGGGAAGAACTTAAACTATCGCGGAATAAGTAAAGAGTTTTTCCGTTTTGATTTTGCGGATTGTCGATTCTTAACAAGGCTTTTGCTCCTTTAAGGAAAACCGAATATCCGTCAACGGAATTGATTAAATTGTCGTCGTATACGCCGCTGATTTCATCGGCTTCGTAATCATAAAGGATGAGCGAATTTATCATATCGTTATATAAATAAATAAGGGTGTCAGCTTCGCCACCGAGCGCGGCTTGCCCGTAATACGAACCATAAAAAGGCGTTAACTCCGTTGTTAAGTAAGAAGTATTTGAAACTTTACCGCATCCCATAGCGGTCAAAAAACAATCCGCGACGGGTAAAATGCAATTCTGCGACCAATGTAAATCCGTATTATAAAAATCCGTAAGCGAAAGTAAATTTTGGATTTCGATACAAGTCATATCCGATATATTTTCATTTAGTAGGTTCGATAGCAGATTGTAGTCAAGCCTAGGGTAAAACTCATTGACGGAATAATAACTTTTATCAGGCACTAGACTATAAAAAACATTGCAGCCGTTGAAATATTCGGTCGCGATATACTTCATTTTTTGTGCAGCCTCTTTTACCGAATTTTCATTAAGGTTATAGTTTAATTTATACAAAACTCCGTCAACCGAATAAATCCCGTTGTTATCGCATTGCAATGCGATAAATTTTTTAAAATAAGCTTTTACAGAACGGAAAAAATCTCTGCCGGAAAACTGATCCAGATGATAGACTTCCGTTTTTTCAAAATAATCGCCAAAAATCAACTCTGAAATAGTGAATACGGGAAGTTGATTCAATTTTCTTCTTTCTGAAAAACTTATTTCTTTATCGGTAGATAAAATATTGGCTAAAACAAAGCCGAAAAGTATCGCCGCAAAGCATATCACTATAATTAAATTTTTAAAATTTTTGTTCATATCGCACCTTAAAATCTAAAATATAAAAATGGGTTAAACGAGCCGTCGATAAGATATCCCGTGCACAACAACATAACCACCGCTATAAAAACAGGCTGTAAGAAGTTCAGCGTTTTCTCACCTTTGGCGTTAGATTTTATTTTTTCCACGAGATTTTTAATAATAGGAGTGCTTCCAATGAATGCCATAATGATTAAAGCGAGATAACTTATTAGATAATATATGGTTTCAGTGGAAGTTGCAGCTATTTTGCCCGCTCCAAACATTCCGCCGATATTCACAATAATTTGCGAGACGCTTTCAGAGTTGAATATTATAAAGCTGAACATCAGTATTATAAAAGTTGTTAGCGTTCTTATTATAGAGGGGGTTTTTTCAAGGTATTTTCCGTAAATAAATTTTTCCAAGATTAAAAAAATAGCTAAATATAAACCCCATATTACAAAGTTCCAGTTTGCGCCGTGCCATAATCCTGTCAGTAGCCACACTACCAAAACGTTTAATACCCAACGAAATTTACCTACTCTGCTTCCGCCCATAGGTATATATACGTAATCGCGGAACCATTGTCCAAGACTCATATGCCATCTGCGCCAAAACTCCGATATGCTTTTAGAAATAAACGGATACTGAAAGTTTTCCAAAAAATCAAAACCAAAAATCTTTCCAAGTCCTATTGCCATATCGCTGTACCCTGAAAAATCGAAATATGCCTGGAACATAAACGCAATAGCTAAAATCCAGTATCCCAACACAGTTTGAGTCGGCATACTTTGAATTGAATTGGCAAGCTCCGCAAGGCTGTTTGCTATAATAATTTTTTTACCTAAACCGATAACAAACCGCGTCGCTCCCTTTGCAAAATCTTCCAGCGTGGTTTTGCGTTCTGTAAGACTTTTTTCTATGGTACTGTAACGGACTATTGGTCCCGCGATTAGCTGCGGAAAAAGTGAAATATATGTTGAAAATTTTAATATATTTTTCTGTGCGGCGACTTTTAAATTGTAAACGTCGATTGTGTAACTAAGCACTTGAAATGTATAAAAACTTATTCCAATCGGCAAAGCGATGCCTAGTAACGATATGTGAGAGCCGAAAACGCCGTTTACTGTTGAAAGGAAAAAATCCGAATATTTAAAAAAAGCTAACAGCCCTAAACTAATGATTATCGAAGAAATCAAAGGCACTTTGGAATATTTGGTATTTTTTGCTTTTTCAATCAATATGCCGTGAATATATCCCGACAAACACGTAAATATCATTAGCAATACGTATATCGGCTCACCGTAAAAATAGAAAAACAAACTAGCGGCAAGAAGTACTAAATTTTTTAATTTTTTAGGCGCTAAAAAATATATTAAAATGACCGCTGGTAAAAAATAATATAAAAAATTTACGCTGGAAAAAAGCATAAAAAAAGTCCTATATCAAACAATACTATCCCCCGACAGGTGCTAATTCTCATCGGTAGGACCAGTTAAGGGGTTGTTGTTATAAGCAGTATTAAAACCTGCAATTAATTTCTGCGCAATTTCGGTACTGCCCGCGACCAAAAAAATAACGTCGCCTATTCTCGCGGTTTCTACCGTTTCCGCGCTCATGCATATCCATTTATTTTTAT
The DNA here is from genome assembly GCA_028710055.1 of Clostridia bacterium. GTDB lineage: Bacteria > Bacillota > Clostridia > Christensenellales > CAG-314 > JAQUSX01. Next base: position 4,093 of record JAQUSX010000045.1, read on the forward strand.
CAAAATTAGTTTTTAACTCGTTTTCAATTTCATCGGCGTTTTCAGCCGAATTCAGTCTTATCAAAACAACTTGAAACGCTCCGCCGAAACTTGGCATAACGCAAAAGCCTTCGTTAAATTCAAAAGAATATTTATAGGAATTGTTTCCTAAATAATATCCTAAATTTTCCGAATCCGCGTTGAATTCTGTAGAGGTCATTTCGGAAAGCTCGTAATGAGCTTTATCATTTTCCGTGATTTCGGAGGAAGCGACTGCCGAAGTATATATATCCGAAAGACTGTCTGTGAGAGTTATGGTTTCCCCGCATGCCACAAGTGAAATCGCCAAAACCATGATGAGAACCAAAGAGATGAATTTTTTCATTTAATATTAATTTCCTTATATGTTTATTTGCCGTCAGGCATTATTGAGTCCGTATTTAGTTCGATGGTATAGCAGATGAAGCCATTAGTTAATCCTATTGCAACTGAAGGGGAGTCTTGTGGATTAAAATCGCTCCCCGTATATGCTTTTACGTGCACTAAAGAGTCTTTTGATATATACTTGGCTAAATCTGAGGGGTTATATAAATATTGAATAAGCGTTATGGTAGAGCCTTTTGGTAAAACCTTTTTTAAATTACAGGTGTCGTAAATTTCAAAGACGCGTATTTTGTATTGAATAAATCCATAAATGCCGTATTTTTCGCAGCTAGTCAAAAAAACGTTGCTTTCAATGATTTTGCCGTGAAATGAAATTAAAACACAGTCTCCGTCCGTCGCCAAAGTAGCGGCATTTATAAATTCCTCATCAATTTCATCGTTATTAATATTACTAGTGGAAAACGGAGAAACGTCTCCCTGCTCGGAAGGCGTGAATATATAAAAATCATTTAAGGCGGCGATAACCGAGTTAACGGTGCGGGGGACATAAAAAAATATCGTTAATGAAAAAACGATTGCCGCCGCAAAAGCCGCCGCGCTCCACATCAACCGCTGTAACAGCTTTCTTTTAGGTGTTTTACCGTTTGCTATATTTTCTTTTGCCGCATTTACCACGCGTAATTTTAATTCTTCTGACGGTAATATATCTTTATAAAGATTTTCAAATTTTTTATTCATTTTCTTCGTCCTCTAAGAATAAATCTTTTTTCAAAACTTCTTTAAGTTTAGTTCTTGCTCTTAACAAAATAATTTTTGCGTTGTTTTGACTGACATTCATAACTTCAGAAATTTGCTTGATTGAATAATCTTCATAATAAAACAAAAATAAAGCGGTTCTTTGATTTAAAGACAAATTCATAATTTCATCAAAGATTGCTTTTTTCTCAAAGTCGTATTTATCGTAAAAAGGTTCGTTACAATAATCAAGAGGTAAATTGTTTTTTGAACGGAATTTTTTATTGCAGCAATTTATTGTTACGCGTATAAGCCACGCTTTTATATGTTCATGGCTATTGAATTTTTTATCAGCTAGCGCGTATTTCAAAAAAACATCTTGATAAATATCGTCCGCATCCTGTCTGTTTTTCAGCCTTGTAAAAGCAATTTTATAGATCGTCGCAGAATATTCTTCGATGACATGACCAATATCTAAGTCGCGCCATTCTTCCATGTGCCCCTCCTAAATAACATCTTAAAGGTTGCCAAAAAGTTACATATTTTTTTTAAAATTTTAATATAAAAAAAGCGTTTAAGCAATACCCAATAAAAAATGAAATTTTTCGGTAATAAATTATTTGATAAAATAAAGTCGTGGAGTATCTTGCTTAATTAAAAGTTAAGGCTTTGAAGTCATTTATGTCTATTGACATTTTTTTGATTGTTGATATAATTTTATCAAATATAAAACGAAGTGATAAAAAATGGAAAGTCTAAAAATATTAACACAAAAATTTATTAAATCGCAATTGCCTTCAATAATTACTTTATTCATATTCCTACTGGTAGCGGCATTTATGGAAATATTTCCTATCAGATTTATGGAAGAGATTATTGATGGTTTTTCCGGCAATATGTTTTTGTCCGCGCTTTTAATATCGCTGCTGTACTGGTATCTTTGCCGAGTAATAGGGTCGGTTTCGGAAACTTTTGCGGGACGGCAGGCAGCTCGGTTTTCCTCTGTATTCAGCGATAAAATAAGATTGGAATTATATGAGCGTATCACTAACTCTCAGTTTCATATTATTGAACAGGCGAACGTGTCCGAAAATATCGGCGCCGCTATTG
>JAQUSX010000046.1 GCA_028710055.1 Clostridia bacterium
ATATTTCCGTTAAGTCCCAAAGCGTTGATATAATTTTCCGTGTCGCTTAGAGTCCAGCCTTGATAATTAACGCCCAAATCAACGCGGCTGTATAAAAGCAAAGCCATCATCGAGTAGCTGTAATTCAGTTGAGTTAGAACGTCGTTATATCTTCCAAAGTCGTACATAACGAAAGAATAATTTTCCATATACACCGCCCAGCCTTCAACGTAACCGTCAAACTGCACAACGTTGCGGATGGGATTGGGGTTTGTGTCGTTGAAGTAAACCGTTTGGTAAAGGTGTCCCGGATATCCTTCGTGAGCAAGAGTCGAGTACAGACTTCCGCCGTCGACTGAACCAAGATTTACGTATATTGTATTGTTTTTGTAGTCGTCGATAGGCGGAATCATATAAAACGCGGGAGACAAAGAGTCTTCCAAAGATTCTTCAACAAAATATATTGAAAAACTGCTGTCGGGCAAAGCGGGAACATAATCCAGCATTTTTATTTGAAGGTCGTTGAGTATATCGGTGCAAAGACCTTCCAATACAACTTCGGCTTCTTCGCGCGGTTTGTCTTCATATGTGCTTGTGTCTATGCCGTAAATCGACGCGTCGAACATTTTGTTGTATACGCTTTCGTTTTTCTCTGCAAGTCCTAAAAACTGATTTTTGTATTTAATAAGGTTTTCCGTACACATAGTGATAAGCTCGTCTACGGTATAATCCGTGCCTGTGTAAACGGAAGCCAGATATTGGTAATAATCCGTTCCTCTTTCAAAGAAATACAAACCCTTGTCGTTTACGCCCTTGCCTTTAAATTCTTCCAAAGCGGTCGCCATATTCTGATATGCGGGTACGACTTTTTCGGTAAAAGCTTCATAGTTTTGCTCTTTGTATTGAGCGGTAAGATCCGCCGAAAGACCGAGTTTATCTATTCTTCTGTCAAAAGTGAGTATCAGATAATTGTCATCTATATGTGAAACAAAATCGTTGCATTGCTGTATTACCGTGTCAAGGGTGCCGTCAGACAGTCCAAGCCCCATATCTATACGCACGCTTTCGTAATCCAAAGCCTGTTGGAAAAGAGTGGGGAACTGATTTAACAAAGAAAGGTAATCGGTCACGTCTTTTTCGGTGTAAAACTTGTATTCGGCAAAGTTTATAGGCATATTTGACGGTAAACCGCTTATGCTGTCAAGATACGTTCCGTAATAATCAAGTCCTTCCGCAGAAAGATTAAGCTCGTAATACTGTTTGAGCATTTGCAAGATATATTTTTGTTCTTGCGTAAGGTTATGGTCGCTTAACGAATTAAGATAATCCAAGGTATCTCGAAGGTCCTGATAATACTCGTCGATATCGTCCATCGACAAGTCGTATATCGTCGGATCGAGATCTTCAATACCGTAAGCGGACGGATCTTTAAGAGTGTAGTGAAGCGTTATCGTGTTTGACGTTACGCTTTCAATAAACATGTCGTTAAGATACTCGTCAAATTCTTCTTCCGTAATGGGAATTTTTACTTCGCAGCCAGAGAATAAAACCAGCGTGCAAAGCATAACGGCTACGAGTAAAATAGATAGTAGCCGAAAACGTTTTTGTTTCATTAATATATCTCCTTATATAAAATATTAACTAATAAAAGATTTTTATTTATTAAAAAAAATTGCTTTGACTATATAATTTTAGTAATTATTGCACAAAAATACAAAAATAGCAACCCCCAAATTGGCTTTCTTTAAATAGACAAGAAAAAGCATTTTGGTCTATTGACAAACTAAAAATATTGGTATACCATAATAGGCGAGGTAAAAAAATGACGTTGGGTTTTTTTATTTTGATGCTTTTACTTTCTATAATCTTTCCGATAATATTGGTGACAGGAAAGATTATTTTGCCAAACAATAAGGGTTAAGACTATCTACTCGTAAAGAGTAGTTTTTTTTGTGTTGAGATAAAAGTATCACCGTTAAAACAACCGCGTCAGAATATTTATAATATATTGTGGAGGTTTCACATAAGATATGAAAATTATTAAGGCCGACAAGCTGCAAAAAAAACCCGATTTCTCAAAGTTGACGTTTGGTAAGTTGCACACAGATTATTTATTGGAAATGGATTACACAAACGGAGCTTGGGGAGAACCCGTGATAAGACCTTACAGCAATTTCGACATGTCTCCTATGACAATGTGCTTGCACTATGGACAAGGTATTTTTGAAGGTTGCAAAGCTTTCCGCAACGACAAGGGCGAAGTCACTTTGTTCCGCATCATGGACAACTTAAAACGTATGAACCGCAGCGCGTACCGCATGTGCATGCCGCAGTTTGACGAAAACGTTGTTTTGGAAGCGCTTATCGAAATGTTGAAAATCGAAAAAGACTGGGTACCCACACTACCGGGAACCGCGCTTTATCTAAGACCCACTATGATTGCTACCGAAGTAGCTTTGGGAGTGCACGTTTCGAGAGATTACAAGCTGTTTATCGTTATGTCTCCCGTTGGCGCGTATCTGCACGGCGCGGAACAAACTGCTCGTATTTACATTGAAGACAAATACGTAAGAGCCGCAAAAGGCGGCACGGGCGAAGCTAAATGTTTGGGAAACTATGCCGCGGGATTGCTTGCTCAGTACGAGTCCGCTCAACAAGGTTTTGACCAGGTTTTGTGGCTTGACGCGGAAGAGCATAAGTATATAGAAGAAGTCGGCACAATGAACGTAATGTTTGTTATGGACGGCGTCGTTTGCACGCCTGAGCTTGACGGAAGCATACTTCGCGGTATCACCCGTCACTCAATCATAAAAATATTACGCGATGAAGGCTATACCGTAAACGAAGGACGTTTTGCCGTAGACGATATAATCAAAGCGGCAAAAGAAGGCAGACTTACAGAAATGTTCGGCGTTGGCACGGCTGCTACTGTTTCACCCGTAGGCGTTATCGGCTACAAAGGCGAAGAGTACGTTATCAACAACAATAAGGTAGGACCCGTTGCAAAAACAGCTTACGATCGTTTGCGCGGAATACAGACGAGAAAGTATCCTGACAAATACGACTGGTTGACCATTATAGATTGAGGAGAAAGTAGATGAAAGTTCAAATCGATTTTGAAAAATGCAAGGGTTGCGGATTATGCGTAACGGCTTGTCCAAAGAAAATCTTAAAAATGGGCGCGAAGAGCAACAAAGGCGGATACTTTGTAGTTGAATGCATAGACAAAGAACAATGTATCGCATGCGCCGCTTGCGCTTATATTTGCCCTGACAGCGTTTTGGAGGTAAGATAGTATGACGAAAAAAGTTTTGATGAAAGGAAACGAAGCCATCGCCGAAGCTGCTGTACGCGGCGGTTGTAGATTTTTCTTTGGCTATCCCATTACCCCGCAAACGGAAATTCCCGAATATCTTTCATGGAGACTCTTTGAAGTAGGCGGAGATTTTGTACAAGCCGAAAGCGAAGTTGCCGCTATCAATATGGTATACGGCGCAGGCGGAGCGGGCGGCAGAGCAATGACCAGCTCGTCAAGCCCGGGAATCTCACTCAAACAAGAAGGTATTTCTTATATGGCAATGGCGGAAATTCCCGCCGTTGTAGTAAATATGGTAAGAGCAGGCCCGGGATTGGGCGGCATTCAGCCTGCACAGTCGGATTACTCCCAAGCTGTAAAAGGCGGCGGACACGGCGACTACAAACTGCTCGTATACGCTCCCGCTACTATTCAGGAAGCGGTTAACCTTATGTATATAGCATGGGACAAAGCGGAACAATATCGCATACCCGTTTTCATTTTGGGCGACGGTATGATGGGACAACTTATGGAACCCATCGAGCTTCCCCCGATGAAACAGCCTAACGACCCTGAAAAATTTGATTGGGCTACCACAGGCTCGCATTACGGCGAAGGAAGACGCATAATCAACAGTCTTTACCTAAAAAGCGAAGAATGTTTGCAGCAAAACTATCGTCTTCAAGCAAAATACCGCGAGATAGAAAAGAACGAAGTAATATGCGAAACTATCGACTGCGACGATGCCGAGATAGTTTTGACAGCTTACGGCAGCGTAGGACGTATTTGTAAATCCGCTCTTCCTATTTTAAGACAAAAGGGAATTAAAGTTGGTTTAATTAGACCTACGACGCTTTTCCCGTTCGCTACGAAAGTATTTGAAGAAGTCGCGAATAAGCCCAATGTAAAAAGATTTTTGACAGTTGAGCTTTCCGCGGGTCAATATAACGAAGACGTACGTTTGGCGGTTAACGGCAAAAAACCCATCGACTTATTGAGCCGTATGGGCGGAGAGGTAATGTCGGCTGAAGACATTGTCGAAAAAGTTATGGAGGTAATCAAATAATGCCAAAATGGACTAAACCAAAAATGCTTACCGACGCGACACTGAGCTTCTGCCCCGGTTGTTCGCACGGCATAGCTACAAAACTTGTAGCCGAAGTTTTGGATGAATTAGGACTTCAAAGCAAAACGGTGGAAGTCGCTTCCGTCGGATGTTCGGTATTCAGCTACAACTTCTTTAACTGTGATTCTCAACAAGCTGCTCACGGCAGAGCTCCCGCTGTGGCAACAGGTATAAAAAGAGTACATCCTGATAAAATAGTTTTCACTTATCAAGGCGACGGCGACTTGGCTAGTATCGGCTTAGCTGAAATCGTTCATGCGGGACTAAGAGGCGAAAACATCACTGTTATTTTCATAAATAACGCGATTTACGGTATGACTGGCGGACAAATGGCTCCGACCACTCTTATCGGACAAAAAACCAGCACAAGTCCGTTTGGACGCGATCCGAAAAAACAAGGCAATCCTATAAAAATGTGCGAATTGCTGGCTACGCAGACCGGACCCGCATACATCGAACGCGTTATGGTAAGCGACTACGCTAATATACTAAAAACGAAAAAAGCTATCAAAAAAGCTTTTGAATATCAAATAGCAGGCAAAGGTTTCACTATGATAGAAATTTTGGCTGCATGCCCGACAAACTGGGGAATGAATCCTCCCGACGCTATGCAATTTATCAAAAACGATATGGCGGCTAATTATCCTTTGGGAGTTTACAAAGATATCGGAGGTGACAAATAATGGAAAGCAAGATTATTTGCGCCGGTTTCGGCGGACAAGGCATTTTGTCATTGGGTAAATTTATGGTATACGCAGGTATGGAACAAAATTTGGAAGTTACTTGGCTTCCCAGCTACGGTCCTGAGATGCGCGGCGGCACGGCAAACTGTTCGGTAGTATTAAGCGACAAACCCGTTGCTTCACCCCTTATCACAAAACCCAACATACTTATCGTTATGAATACGCCAAGTTTAGACAAGTTTGAAAGCAAAGTGGAAAAAGGCGGATTGATATTGGTTAACAGCGATTTGATTGAAAGAAAAATTTCTCGCGACGACGTAACCGTAAAATATATCAGCGCAAACACGATAGCTCTCGAACTTGGCAGCGCGCGCTCGGCAAATATCGTTATGTTCGGCGCGTACGTAAAATACGGCGGCGTTGTGTCCAAGGATACCGCGTTAGACGCATTGATGCACCAATTCGAAGGTAAAAAAGGAGCGGATAGCATTAAGAAGGCGTTTGAAGCGGGATACAATCTATAAAAGGAGATTGAGAATGAATTACAAAGACAAACTTATTACAGTAGACCAAGCGATTGCTATGGTGAAAGACAATTACAAGGTAGCAATAAGCGAAAGTCAATGCACACCCTACGGTTTTATGTCACAATTTCACAAAATCAACGATACAACCAAAAACGTTGACCTTTGGTGTTGCCGTATGGCGGAAAAATTCCCATTTTTAGATATCCCAAATCCCACTTTCACCACTAATGAAATATTTATGACAAAAGCGACGAGAGGCGTAGCTAACCCGAAAGTTTTCTACGTTCCGACGCACTTGTCGCGCGGCGGCATCGCAATGCTCGCTTCGGGAGACATCGATATATTCGTAGTGGCTGCGACGCATCCCGACGAAAACGGAAAAATGTCCATGGGCTTGTCAGCTTTGCATTCCAAAACATTAATGAAGTCGTCAAAAATCATTATCGCTGAAGTAAATAAATATATGCCGTATACGTACGGCGACACAGAGTTTTCGCTTGACGACGTTGATTACGTCATCGAATACGACCACCCGATTCCTGAAATTCCTACAGTTCCCGAAGATCCGCGCGACGAAATTATCGGAAAACTTATCGCAGACCAGATTAACGACGGCGATTGTCTGCAAATCGGTATCGGCGGTATTCCTAACGCCGTTTCAAGACTGTTACGCGT
>JAQUSX010000047.1 GCA_028710055.1 Clostridia bacterium
ACAATCTTATCTCTAGCTCCAACAGAAACTAATTGAAATAATAACCACCATAAAGTTGACGCAATAATCGAACCCCCGATGCTAAATAAAAAATTAACCCAAAAAGAAGTCATAAAATTCTCCTAAATTTTTAATATTTATCAAGATTTTCAATATATTCGTCGGTGGGAATGTCGCCGCAAAAGGTGTTCTTTTTTATAATTTCGGCGGAATTATAGTCAAGTCCGTATTCGGCGCACCAGTAGCGCAGTAATCTGTCGGCTTTCAAATTTAAGTTTCCGTACGCCAAAATAACCGTAACGATGTCGTCATTCGTTGATTTTACGGAAAAAATCCTGTCCGCAACGTCTTTATTTACCGTTTCGCCTTTTTCTTCATAAGAAATAACGTAACTCTTGCCCGCCGTGAAGTTTTGTACAGCTTTGCCTAAACCGTGGCAATTAATTTCGTATTCCGCTTTTGTGATTTTTCCCGCCGTATTGGGATTTTTTGCGGTAATAAAAACCTTCATAGCCGTTATTCCTTGCGGAGCGTTAGCGTTAAATTTACTAATTACGTCGCAGTCGGTCTCGGCGTCGACGGTCATATACTCGCAAAGGCTACTAAGTCCTAACGTAAGAGGCGGCGACATATATAAAAGCATATGCGGATTAAACCCTTGGGAATAATTAGTATTCGCGCCGATTCGCCGCCAGATACGCTGCAAAGCCCGTAAGGTGTCAACGTGCGGCAGTAAGTTTGCGGGGTATATTTTTTTATATTTAATAGTAATCAAAACGCTTTTTCCTTTTATTTAAATTTTACTTAATTGAAGAATCTCTGCATAACCGACGATTTTCAACAAAACTTGACAATGCTATTTATGATTTATTTCGCTTTTAAGAAATTACAAGTTTTGTTTTTATGGGAAATTTACTTGCAAAAGCCTTCTTTTTTCAATCCGCAGCCGTTGCATTGTTTGCTGCAAGGCGGTGTCGTTACGGCTTGATAGGCAAGCTTCTTTTCTCTTATTAAAAACTCTTTATCGACGCCAACGCTGATAAAGTCCCAAGGCAAAACATCGTTTTCGTCCTTTTTGCCAACGATAGAATTGATATCTACGCCGCAATGTTCAAAAGCTTGTTTATAGTTATCGTATTTAAAATATTCGCTCCACGCGTCAAAACGCGCGCCAAGCTTATAAGCATACAGCAAACAGTCGGCAAGCTCCCTGCCGCCGCGCGCAAGTACCGCTTCGGTCAAAGAGTTGTCGTAATCGTGCCAAGATACGGAGATATTTTTCACGTTGAGTTTATCGTAAAGATATTTTTGTTTTTCGTTGATATTTTCTCGGGTATCGAACGCTTCCCATTGGAACGGAGTAAACGGCTTTGGAATAAAAGTGCTTACCGAAACGCTGATTCGAAGACCTTTTGCCGAACGGGGTTTAGAGTAATACATTTGCTTAATGCGGTAAACCAAATCGACAATACCTTGGACGTCCTCCATAGTCTCCGTTGGAAGTCCTATCATAAAATAAAATTTTACGGTGGAAAAACCCTTGTCGAAAGCTTGGCTGACCGAGCCGAATATATCGTCTTCCGTAATGTTTTTGTTGATAACATCACGCAGTCTTTGGGTGCCCGCTTCGGGCGCGAAAGTAAGCGAGCTCCGCCTATTTTGATCGGCGAAAGCGCCTTCAAAACTGTCGAGCCTTAAACTCGGTAAACTTATTTGTATGCGATTGCTTTCGGTATAAGGTTTTAGCTTGTCGATAAGTTCGGGCAAGCCTTCGTAGTCGCCGCTGCTTAGGCTGTTAAGCGACAGTTCGTCAAAACCGCCTAAGTCGCACAGTCCTTTACTAATATTAAGTACGGTATCGACTTTTCTTTGCCGTACGGGGCGGTAGATATATCCCGCTTGGCAAAATCTGCAGCCGTTGTAGCAGCCGCGGAAAAGTTCCGCCACCGCTCGATCGTGTACTATTTCGATATTCGGAACTATTTGATTAACAGGATAGAAGCTGTGGTCAAGGTCTTTTATTTTGTATTTTTTTATGATTTTTTTGTCGCCGAAACCAACGAGTTTGCCGTCCTTATGCTCGTTTTCATAAAACTTCGGGATATAAATACAATCATAAGTTAGATGTAAATATTCTAAAAACTCATCTTTTTTGCGGTCTTTAAAGCGTTTGTAATCAGTCAAAATTTTCGGCCAGATTTCTTCGCCCTCGCCGACAAAAATGATATCTATAAATTTATAAATAGGCTCAGGGTTAACACAGCAAGGTCCTCCCGCCACGATAAAAGGAAAATCTTCACCGCGTTCGCTCGATAAAAACGGAATACCGCTAAGCTCCAGCATATAAAAAAGATTGGTATAGCCCAGCTCGAATTGGAAAGAAAAACCGACGAAATCAAATTCTTTCAGCGGTTTTTGAGTTTCCAAACTGTGCAAAGTTTGGTTGTTGGATTTTAGATATTCGGCGTAATCAAGCCACGGAGCGTAACATCTTTCACATACAACTCCGTCAATCTCATTAAATAGATGATAAAGTATTTTCGTGCCGAGATTACTCATTCCGACTTCGTAACTGTCGGGTACGCAAAGACAAAACCGCACATCGCAAGGTTTGTCCATATTCGGCGTCCCGTATTCGCCGCCAAAATAACGGGCGGGGTTTTTGACGCTGTCAAGCAAATTATTATCAATTTTTTTCATTAAGCCGATTATATCAAAAAAAGAATTTTTACACAACTTTTATGTCGCGATTTATATTTTGTCCTTAAATAAAAACATTATCGCAAAAAAATAATTTTCTACAAACGGAATTAATAAAAAATTTATTACAAAAATTTAGAAAGTCGGGATTTTTATAATCTGACTAATGGGCGTGTCTACGGGGTATTTTGAAATATAATTATAAAACCGCTCTTCCGTTATTATCGCCACCGCTTTCATATTTTCGTCCACTATCTCAAATTCGAAAACATAGCCGTTTTCGATTTTGCCAAGCATAGTTTTTAACGTCGTTTCGGGAAGAAAAATAAGGCGTTTTTTTTCAAGCCCGTATTTTATACGCTTTTTTTTGCCGAAAATCACGTTGAGCCGAGAATATATTTGTTTGTCGGTTTGTTCCAATAGAGCGGAAAAAAGCAGCGCTGCAAAAATGCCCAAAGCGAAAAGCGGATATTTGGTAAAAAGGGAAATAACAAAAACGACAAATAACGCCAGCGAAAAAACGGCGGTCAAAGTTTTTACTATGGCAAGCGAACTTTTGTAAGGACGTTTTCTCGTTAATATACCTAGTAATGCCCTGCCTCCGTCAAGCGGATAACAAGGCAAAAGGTTAATCAACCCGATTGAAAGATTGGCGTACAAAAAATCGCGGGTAAAAACATATATCTCAGGGTATATATACCAAGCGGCGAACAAAAACAAACTTATAGCTAGGTTCGCGAAAGGTCCCGCCAAAGCTATCGCCGTTTGTTCCTTGCTCACCGCTTCTTCAAAATCTCCGTACAAAGTCAAACCGAATGCTGAAATTTCTATTCTTTCGCATTTGTAAAAATATTTTAAGGCTGTAAAATAATGTGAAAGCTCGTGTATCAGAACGCTCACAATATAAAACGCAAAAACGGAAAGCTTGCCCAAGAGCAAAACCGCTCCGCAGGCAAGCCAAAAACTGAGTTTTATTTTAAATTTCAGTTGCCCCATTCAAAGGATTTGTCCGTTCCTACAATATTGGTTACCACGGTATTTTCAATAACGACATTTACTTTCATAGTGCCGTCGTATTTACCTAAGACCGCGTTTTCGTCAACTGTCTGTCCGTCTTCAACCAAAATTGAAGTTAAATCCGAATAAACCATATTGATATCTTCGTCAATCTTGACTGTTACCGACGTTTCCGTTACGGAAACGACTACGCCTTTGGCTAAATTCATACACAGCGTTCCGCCGCCGATTTCCACAGTACCGTCGCTCTCAACCCCTTGCACTACGGCATTGACTGGTAAAGTCACCGACGTTTTTTGATTAACTGAATCCGAGTTTCCAAAAACCGTGGAGATATAAGCCATTTTTGCGGTTTCAAATATATCCGTTCCGCCGTTTATAAAAATCATACCGCAGACGATGCCTATTATAATAATCAACGCGCCCACAGTCACAAGCATATTTTTAGGCAGTTTCGCTTTTGGCTTTTTTATTTGATAATCGCATATTTCCTGCTCTTCTTCCAAATATTTTCTTTGCGTGTATGTGATATCAAGCCAGTCGGACTCCACCGCGCTGCATTGGCATTTTGACACGTCTTTGTGTTCCATTTTGATTCCCCCTTGTCACTATACTCTAATTTATGACGGGGACAGAGGCATTATTCAAATAGCTTTGCCTTGTTTTATAAAACCCGTGGATTTTACGCAAATACGCATTTCCATTCCTTGGTCAAGGCGAATTATTTGTATGTCGGCGTCGGTAACGCGCATATATTCCGACAAAAAGGCTTTTAACTCGTTTTCAAAACCGTCTACGTTTGTATTGCATTTGTCTTTGTTGAGTACGCGCGCGGCGCGTAAATATTGCTTGTTCAAAAAAATTCACCTCGCTTTACGTTTTAACAAAGATTTATGTTTTGACAAATAATCTATCATATCCGTCGCGCCGTTATGCAGGTTGTTTGCCAAAATATCAAAAGTATTATCGTTCGGCTCCACGTAACCCGTGCAGTTGATCGTGTCGTCTTCTTCGATAATGCCGAGCGGATTGGCGTTAAGTAACGAAAAAACTTCAAAAGCGTCCAGCATTTTGCCTTCCGCCACAAGGTCGCCGCGCATACGATTAATGACAACTTTGACGTCGTTTAGGCAGTATTTAATCAAAGCGGCGGCAACTTTGTCCGCGTCGCGCAAGCTCGCCAGATGCGGCGTGCAAACTATTATCGCTTCGTCGCAAAATTTCGCCGAGCGTTCGAACCCTTCTTCAATTCCCGCGGGGCAATCAATAAGCACGTAGTCGAACATCTCGTCAAGTTTTGTAACGATGGTTTTTACCGCGCATTCGCTCATATTGCCTTTGCCCGCTACCGAGGGCAGTAAAAAAAGCGACGGGAGCGTTTTGTTCTGCACCAAAGCCTGTTTGATTCGGCACTTGTTTTCCGCCACGTCAAACATATCGAAAACAATATTGTTTTCAGCTTCCACCGCTATATCGAGATTGTTTAGGGTAAAATCAAAATCAACGATAACGACTCTTAGAGCCATTTTCGCCAGCGCAATGCCTAGATTGGCGGTGACGGTCGTTTTGCCAACGCCGCCTTTTCCGCTTGTCACAACAATTTTTCTCGCCATTACCTTACCTATAAAATTCAGTCGGGAATTCTATTATAAAACGAAAAAAAACTTAATCAATATTAAAACCAAAATAAGACAAAATAAACTAAAAATTTCAACTTTTAAGAAAAACAAAATTCAATTTTGTAATCAACTTTTCAGATTTTGCTCGATTATTAACCTAAACTAATAAATATATTATTTATTGATTTTTAACAAGTTATTTTTAAGCAAGAACTAATAAATATCTTATTTACTGATATTTTTACGTGTGAATTAAAACAAATTCGCATATTTTTTGAGAAAATTTAAAAATCTGATTTAAATTGTCGTTTAAAATAAAAAAGAGCGGTTTAAGCTCTTTAAAAATTTTGAAATGAGTAACAAATATTAGATAAGTTTTAGCGCGCCTATCGCGTTAAGATTGTCTGAATCGGACGGAATACGAACATTCATTTTCAGTCCGTCCAAAAAATATTTGTCAATGCCGTTTATCTTTGACAAGCCGCCGCACAAGAAAACGCCTTCGTTTTTCACGGTCTTAGCTATTTCGGGCGGAATGGTTGTGAGCAGACTGTCAATCACTTGACAATATTTACTGATAACGTTCGCGACGACGTCGTAAAGTTCTCTCGCGGTTATTTCCACCGTTTCCAAAACGCCTTTTAGTATATTAATGCCGCTGGATTCAATGGATGATATATCGTTTGGGTATAAACTCGCGCAATCACGTTTTATTCTTTCGGCTTCTTCGGTTGTTATTTGGAGATTATATTTTTTGTGAACGAAACTGACGATATCTTCGTCTATCTGCCTTCCGCTGAAATAAATCGAGCAGCCCGTAATAATTTCGTTTTCCACTACTACGGCAATATCGGTTTTGTCCGCGCCCATATCGCAGATTATGCCCCTATCAACGTGAAATTGTTTAAAAATTTCTACGGAAGAGGCT